>DASTPO010000367.1:0-7374 GCA_035762225.1 Candidatus Angelobacter sp. | reverse complement strand
CCCTGGGGGAGATGTCCAGCGTGCACCCGGCTGCCGGGTCGTTCGGCGTTTATGCGGAGCTCTACCTGAATCCCTGGGCCGGCTTTATGGCCCGGTTCGGGTACTGGTTCTCCGTGGTGATTGCCGTTGGGTCTGAGGTGGTTGCAGCCGGCACCTATATCCAAACCTGGTTTCCTAAAGCGCCGATGGTTCTGTTGATGGTGATCGTCGGGTTTTTCCTGATAGCGATTAACCTTTTTCCCGTGGGCCATTACGGTACCTTCGAATACTGGTTCGCGCTGATCAAGGTGGTCACCATCTTTGTGTTCATCCTTGCCGGTGCGGCGCTGCTTTTTGGCGGCAAAGTGGAGCCGCAGTATGTTAGCGGTGGTGGCTTTGCGGCCAACGGCTGGCTCGCGCCGTTCAAAGCGGTTTCATTCGGCCTGTACAGCTTTCTTGGGATTGAGATGGTGGCGATATCGTCGGGTGAGGCGCGCTCCGCGGCCGAGATTTCCCGCGCCACGCGGAATTCTTTTGCCCTGCTGGCGTTCATCTACGTTGCCGCGATGGCGGTGCTGGTGGGCGTGATGCCGTGGCGGCAGGCAGGCGTGGCGCAGAGCCCGTTTGTCACTGTGTTTGCCGTTGCAGGAATTCCCGCGGCAGGGTTCATCATGAACCTGGTGGTGCTGACCGCGGCTCTCTCCGCGGCCAATGCCACTTTATATGTAAGCTCGCGCATGTTGTTCTCCCTGGCGCGCTCCGGCTATGCTCCGCAACGGCTGGGCGTCCTCAACCGGCATAGCGTCCCCATGGCCGCGCTGCTGACCTCGATGCTGGGAATTGTGGGCGCGATCGTGGTGCAGTACTATGCGCCGCAGAAGGCCTATCTCTATATCATCAACATTTCGCTGGTGGGCGGCATGATCGCGTGGCTGGTTTCGCTGCTGGCCCATCTGCGCTTCCGCAAGGCTCTTTCGGCGGAGCAATTGGCGCATCTCGCGCTGCGTTCGCCTCTGGGAGCCGCGGGATCGGTCCTGGGATTTATTGCCGTGGTGGCGGCGGTGGCGGGGACGTCGTGGGTTTCGCAATCGAGCATTGCCGCCAAGAGCGCCGGGATTTATTTGGTGGTGCTGACAGGCGCGTATTTGCTGGTTCGCCGTCCGGCCACAAAGTAGTAGACCACGCCCACAGCCATCAGCGCCACGCCGAAAGCCAACTGGCTGACGCTGCCGAACCGCCAGAGATCAAGATGCTCACTGCGATTCCGAACCAGGGCAACCACCAATAGAGCGGTAGGAGCTATGCCGACGGCGATCGCGCCGGCGAGCCCGCCGGGGACGCGAAACGGGCGCGGGAGTTGCGGTTCGCGAATTCGCAACATGATCAAGGCCAGAAATTCCAGCACCAGGCTGGCGCCATAAAGCAGGATATCGAGCATCACGAGCTTGTCGAACGGCAGACCCAGGGATGCGGCCCAGGCCACTCCCAGAACGGCGATGGCCACCCAAGGCGCGCCATTGGACAGTTTGCGGGTGAAGAACCCCGGGAGATGGCCGTCTTCTGCCATGGCCACCGGCAAGCGTGAATATGACATTACCAGCGAGTTGAAGGTCCCGAATTCGCTGATCATGGCGGCGCACACCAGCGCGATACCGAGCCACGGCCCAACCACCACCGAAGCAATGCTGGCCCAGCTTCCGGTCTCCCAAGTTTCTGCCTGCACGTGAAGATGCCACACCGCCAGAACAGGAATCACGTAGGACAAAAAGATCGCGGCCAGCGTGAGCATCATCACGCGAGGGTAGGTCCTCTGGGGATTCTCGACCTCGTTGGCGACGGTGGAAGCATTGTCCCAGCCCATGTAGTTCCACATTGCCACCAGGATTCCGGTAAGCAGGTTTCCCTGGGCCGGAGGCGTGGCTCCGAGCGTGATATGGCGGAAGAATGCAAATGCTGTGATCAGGACAAACGGCGTCAGCATCAGAAAGCCCAGCAGGACCGACCCGGCCCCCACCGCCTTGGCGCCGAAGAGATTCCACGCAAGACAGATCGTGACCACCGCCAGCTTGATGGCGAACCCGCGATTGCCCGCCGTCGCCGACGGCCATAGATTTCCCAGATACAGCACAAAGACCGTGGGATAGATGGCCATATCAAAGATGCTGGCCGCCAGCGAGAGCCATGCTTCCTGAAAACCCCAGAATGGGCCCATGGCGCGGCGTACCCAGACGTAAAAGCCGCCTTCAGCGGGCAGTGCCGCGGCAAGTTCCCCAACCATCAGGCCGGTGGGGAAGCTCCATATAAGAGGCGTGATAAAGAGAATGACGATCGCGAGCTTGTAGCCAGCGTCCTTGACCAGGTCTTCCATGCCGTAAGGGCCGCCGGAGACCATGAAGTAGGTTGCCGCCGCCAGGGACAAGACCGTCAGTTTGCGGCGTCCAGCCGCGGGAGTTTTTTGCATCGCAGTGAAATGCAATATATATCAGCGCGGGAGTTTTGCGGGCCAAAGATGCGGGGATGAGTATTTTTCCATATCAGGGAAGTGGTGAGAGCCCGTTCAGCCGGCCGGCTTGAATCGGGTACACTATTTAGGTAAGACCACACGGAGAACGCCATGACCGACGATTTGCTTCGCTTTCGCGCGGAGTTTCCCATCCTTCAGACCACCACCTACATGATCAGCAACTCGCTGGGCGCGATGCCCCGCGGAGTATATGACTCGGCCCACGCCTATTGCGACATCTGGGCCACACGCGGCGTGCGTGCGTGGGAGGAAAAGTGGTGGATGATGGCGCGCGAGGTCGGCGACGAAATTGGCGCCATCATGAACGCAGAGCCGGGTTCGGTGAGCCTGCATTTGAATGTCACCAGCTGCCAAGCCGTGGTGGCCAGCTGCTTTGATTTCAGCGGCAAGCGCAACAAAGTGGTTTACAGCGACATGAATTTCCCTTCGATCATGTATTTCTGGGAAGGCCAGCGCTCTCGCGGGGCGCGCGTCCAAATGGTGCGCACAGAAGACGGCGTTCACGTTCCCACCGAGCGGATCCTGGACGCGATCGACGAGGAAACCCTGCTGGTGCCGATCTCGCATGTCGTCTTCCGCAGTTCGTATATCAAGGATGTAAAGGCGATCGTGGAAAAAGCCCACCGCGTTGGCGCGTTAGTGGTGCTGGATTGTTTTCAATCCATGGGCAACGTCCCGGTGGATGTGCAGGCGCTGAACGTGGATTTTTGCGTCGGCGGCGTGCTCAAGTGGCTTTGCGGCGGCGCAGGCACCTCCTATCTCTATGTGCGGCCCGATCACGGCAAGAAACTCCAGCCGAACTTTACCGGGTGGTTCGCGCACGAACATCCATTTGAATTTGAAATCGGCGCCAACAAATACGGCGAAGCGCCCTTCCGCTTTATGCAGGGCACGTCGAACGTTCCGGGGTTTTATACCGCTATGCCAGGACTGAAAATTATCCGCGAGGCCGGTGTGGAACGGATCCGGGAGAAATCCAAGAAGATGACCACGCGCCTGATCGAGCTGGCGGACCAGCGCGGCTGGCGCGTGAATGCCCCGCGCAATCCCGAGCAGCGAGGCGGGACTGTCGCCATCGACATGCCGAACGCAAAGGAAGTCTGCCAGGAACTGCTGCGGCGCGACGTGCTGGTAGACTACCGTCCCCGCGCGGGAGTCCGATTCTCGCCCCACTTCTACAACACCATGGAAGAGATTGATCGGGCTATCAGCACGGTGGATGAAATCCTGAGCCACATGGGAGCGGCCGCGGTGGCGCGCTAGAAAACCGCTTAAAGGGGACAAAGAGCCACCGAAATGCAGCCTTGGAACCGCAAAAGACCGCGAAGTTGTAAAAAATGGTTCCTTTCGCAAAATTACTGTTGACAGTTCGCCTTTACTTCGCGAAAATTTCGCTGTATGGCAATTACCAAGAGACAACGCCAGGTTTACGACTACATCAGCGAGTTCATCCAGCGCAACGGCTATTCGCCTTCATTTGAAGAGATAGGCGGCGGGCTGGGCTTGAGTTCGCTGGCCACCGTTCACAAGCATGTCTCCAATCTGGAGAAAAAAGGGCTGCTGAAGCGCGACTACAACCGCAGCCGTTCCATCGATGTGCTTCCGGTGCGCGGGATCTTCAAGCGGCAGCCGCCTAAAGAGCTTGCGTTACCGCTGATGGGCCGCATTGCCGCCGGCCAGCCGATTGAGGCCGTGGAAAATCCTGAGACCATCTCTCTGGGCGACATTACCCGTTCCAAGGATGTGTTTGTGCTCCAGGTCAAGGGCGAAAGCATGCGTGACGAGCACATTGTGGATGGCGACTATGTATTGGTGGAAAAGGTGAACACCGCGCGCGACGGCGAAATTGTGGTTGCGCTGGTGGAAGGAACAGACGCCACGCTGAAGCGGATTTACCGCGAAGGCGTGAACATTCGCCTGCAGCCTTCCAACGCCACCATGAAGCCGATCATCGTGCCCGCGAAATCCGTGCAGCTTCAGGGCCGGGTTGTGGGCGTGTTGCGGAAGTACTGATTTCCCAAAACGGTAATTGAGCGATTTGTGCGATTTTGTCCTGCTCCGCAGGCTCCTTCAGTCCTGCCAGGTAGATTGCTCAATTACCAGGTTTCCTCGCGTCTAGCGCGCGATGATGGCATCAGAGAGCGCTGCCGCCATGGTGTCACCCCAGCCTTCCTGCACTCCAAGTGCAATCGCATAGGGCAGAAAACGGTTCATCAACTCCGCTCGCTGCGCGGGAGTGTTGACGCGGTCTAGCTGGTCCTGTTCCACCCGCATAAGGAACTCGCGGAAACCGGCGAGTTGCTGCAAGGCTGCGCCGCCCAGCTCAGTGGGTGCGCGCATGATCACAAAGAACACGTTGTTCAGCAGCACCGACAAAAGCAGGGCCAGAACGAAACCATGATTTTTGGGCAAGACCAGCGCGTAGATCATGGCCCCTGGCACGCCGAAGAAGAGCAAGGGAACAAGGATTTTGCTGACGCGCTGCCGCGTGGTTGGACGCGTGGGTTGCGACGTCCAAAGGCCGCCGATCACCAATCCGGAGATGGAGGTGAACATCAGCAGCCAGAAGGTAAGGAACACAGGCGAAGATCCTGAAAGTGTTGAAGCCGTTGCCAGCGCCCATATGAAAGTGGCGAGAATGCCAATTCCGGCATAGCGGAAATTCTGCCGAAAATAGACGCCCTGAAGGTTTTTTTGGAATGTATTCTGGATGCCCTGGAGATGGCGGGCGATGTCGGCCGATGCCACAGGATTGATGACCGCGACAGAACGCGCTACAGAGGTTGCCGCAAGTACTCCATCCCTGAATACAGTTTCTGTCTGCCTGCCGCCATCGTTCACCTGAATGGTGGTGATGGTGGTCTGTCCTGAACGGCCCATGGCTATGGGGTTGGGATCACCCACCATCCCGGTCTTGCTGGCGGCATACGGTTGCGTGGGAATAATGACACTGAACAGGGTCTTCACCAGAGCGGCTTCCTCCGGAGCAGCAGGGCGCTTAGAGTCCAACAACTCCAGGTGATATTCCTTTTGCACGGGCAAGATTGAGACTATGCCCTGTGCGGCCAGGGAAGCAGCGACAGCGGCCAGGGTTGTTCCGTCGCTTCCACCTGTGCGGATATAGCGCGCGACACCTGGCGAGACGCCCTCCGGAGGACCGTATTGCGGAGCCACGGTTTCAATACGAGGGTCCCGGCCAACCAGAAACCAGAAAACCAAGTAGAAAACGAATAAGATCGCTGGAAAAAGCAGGTGGTGGAAATCAGCAGGCAATATTGAGTTCGTCACGGTTACGCGCAGTTTACTTTGGTTTCTGGCCGGAGCCACAGAAAAAAAACAGCCCAGCAAAACTTGCCGGGCTGGGATGTCTGTTAAGCGCCGCAGGTTACACGTGCTTGTTCAGGGCCTTCTCAATGACCTCACGTTTTACGTAGCCGACGATCTGCTCTTGCACCTGGCCGCCCTTGAAAATCAGCAAGGTCGGTATGCCGCGGACACCATAGCGCTGCGGCGTTACGGGACTACTGTCGACGTCCATTTTGCCGACTTTAACCTTGCCCGAATAGGCAGAAGCCACTTCGTCCACAATGGGCGCCAGCGCTTTGCAAGGACCGCACCAGGCCGCCCAGAAATCGATCATCACAGGCTGGTCACTCTTGAGGACCTCCTGGTCAAAATTTCCATCCGTTACTTCCAAGATCGTCTGACTTGCCATGAAACTCCTACCTTCAGTTTTTAGATTTTTTCAGTATTAAAAATGCCCGCGGTGGAACCTAGTATCCTAGCAAATCCATTAGATGAAACAGCATCAATTAAGTTGCGAGATGGCTAAATTATTGCCGGATAAGCAGATATGGTTTGGCTATCCACACAGGTTACCAAAGTGACGTGGACGAAGGGCCAGTCCCCCGCTAGACTCACTCTCGGTGGTAAGGCAGTTCTGGGGGAGGGCTGCCGGGCGTCCTGCAATTCGTTTGCAGGGCGCTTGTTTTTTTGCGCAAAAAATCAGGGCGGCCGCTTTCGCGCCGCCCTTCATAGCTTAGATAATCCCGCTTATCTGGTTAACGGCGATCGTGGTCACCGTCTTTATCATGATCGCGGTGTTTGTCATTCCGTCGATTCCTGGCCTCGCGGTCTTTGTCTCGATTGTGATTCTGCCGGTTGTCTCGGTCCCGATCGCGGTCGCGATTTTGCGAGTAGTTTCGGTCGCGGTTGCGGTCGTCACGATCCCGGTTTACGTAACGGTCGTCGCGATCACGATTTCCGTTCCGGTCATCGCGATCGCGGGCCACGTAGCGATCATCGCGGTCATGGTCATTTCTAACGTAGCGACCGTTATCACGAATGCGCTCGTTCTCGCGCAAGCGGGCATTCCGATTTCGCCATTCCCAGTATTCCTCCTGGCGCTCACGATTCAACCGGTTGTATTCAATGTAGTTGTACCGGCGCTCGGCCAGCCACTGGCGGTAATAGTAGTCCTCGCCGGGACTCCAGCGATTGTAGCTGCCATAATACGGATCGTACCCCTGGTATCGGTGCTCCGCGCAGCCTGTGGCCATGACTGTCCCCAGAGCCAGGCCGGCAAAAATCAAGAATGTGGAAAATCGGCGCATTATGCCCATCCCCTCCTGTTGGTGTTTACTGGTTAGATAATAGATCAGATGTAAACGTGAACACGGACGACGGCAAAAAGTGTCAGATAGTTAACAAAACTTAACGGAATCGGGGCTTTTGTCTTTCTATTGCACACCTTTTGGGGTCGTCCCATAATGAAAACCATGCTCAAAGTAGCGAAGATCGGGTTGTGGTGCGGTTGCGTGGGCCTTGTCGTAATGGTGTTGGGCGTGGCAGCCAGCGGCGGGTTTGGGTCG
>DASTPO010000366.1:0-4324 GCA_035762225.1 Candidatus Angelobacter sp. | reverse complement strand
GTGTCCCCAGGAAGCTCATCAGCTCGGTGGAGTTGAGCGAGACTCCTGCGAGGATCGCCACGGTCTCAATGCCTTCACGGAACACCATGAGAAATATGAAGGCAAACAGTCCCCACTTGGAGCCAGCGCCGGCCAGAGTACCGACCTTGCTCTCTATTTCGCCCTTGAGCTTGCGCGCCGTGCGCATCATGAAAATCACCATGCTGACCACAAATACGGCGGCAATCAGCATGACCCAGCCTTCAATCTTGTCCTGATTAATGGGGAGGTACGACAACGCGACCGCGCCGGCCACGCTGCCCAGCAATGCCGCTACCAGCGCGGCATAAACTGTGCGCCGCAGGTCAGGCCTGCCAATTTTGGCCAGGTAAACCAGGGTGATGCCGACAATCAACGCGGCTTCCACACCCTCGCGCAATGTCACTACCAGGGCAGAGAACATGGGTCAGATTGACTCAATTATGAAAATGAATTTCAATTTCAATTTCAATTAGAAATTGTATCACCTTAGGTAGACCAGTCAACAAATTGAAAATCTGGCCGCGACGGTCATTTTCGAACCGGCCCAACCCGCAATCCGGATCGGCCAGCGTTTGACGGTTTGAAGTATGATTCTGGCGCGATGCCACAATCAAATATCCTTGCCCTGCTTGGAGGAGGTGACCGAAGGTCCATCGGCCACTCTGATCGCGTTGCCAAGACTGTCGCCCAGGACCCAGGATTGTTTCCGGAACTGATGGCTGGGTTGTGGTCTAAAGAACTTCTGGTGCGGATACGAGCCGCAGATGCGCTGGAGAAGGTGACACGTGCAAGCCCCGCCTTGTTGCAGCCATACAAGAAGGAGTTGCTGGGCTTGATGGGAGAGGCCACGGAACCGGCTCTGCGCTGGCATCTGGCGGTCATTGTTCCCAGGCTTTCGCTGAAGGCCCGCGAAAGGCAACTCATCTTGAATTCCTTTTTCCTTTACCTGGAAGACCGAAGTTCTATCGTAAAAACATTTGCCCTTCAGGGCTTGGCGGACCTGGCCCAGGATGACCCAACTATTCTTCCGTGTGTGATTGACATTCTTCGTCAGACGACCCGCAAGGGATCTCCGGCAATGAAAGCACGCAGCCGGAAGCTGCTCTCGCGACTGGACGCGGATTGATCGTCTTCCCAGGGCGTTATAACGGCACTGCGCACATCCCGGTACTCGCCTCGGCGCGTCTTAATCAGGGTGCGGCCAAGCGTAACAATTACAGTGTGTACTTCGGCGCAGGAGCTTGGCGTCATTCGCCCGCTGTGGGAGCGGCTGGTTGCCTCCGGCAGCTACACCGTGTTTCAGGACTTTGACCTGAACCTGCTCGCGTCTGAAATGTTTGCGGGCAGGGAAGAGCCGTTTGTGATCTGTGCGGAGTCGTCGCACGGGACTGCCATCATTCCCGCAGTCATCCGCCACAGAGACCAGACTCTGCGCCTCCTGGGTGAAGAGCTATTTGACTATCGCAGCTTTCTGCATCGTGGCGACCCGGAGGCACTGCGTTGTGCGCTGAGCGTTCTGGCAGAGCGCGGATTGCCGCTCGAGGTTGTTGCGGTACGTGAGATTGATCCAAGCTTGAACAATACGGTGCCGTTGATACCGTTTTGTGGGGCTCCGGCGGTGCGGTGCGCCGAGATCTCTGCCGATGACTTTGCCGTCGCGCACCCCCACCTGGCGCGCAATATGCGCCGACTGGAGCGCTTGGGGTTCGAATTGCAAAGGCACAGCGGAGAGAATTCCCAGCTTCTACGGACGATCTACCAAAGAAAAGCGGAGCAGACGTCGGAGAGCCTGTTTCATGATCCGGTGAGAATCGAGTTCATGGTTCAGGCAGCAAGGATAAACCCGGATTTGTTTGAGATATTCACGCTGGAGTGTGACACGAGTCCCGGAGCGGCGCTGGTGCTATTCCGCGATCAGGACTGCCGTCGTTTTTATACCGGATGGTTCGCCCCTGAACTGGCAAAGCATTCTCCGGCGCTGACGCTCATTTACGAAGTAACGCGGCGGGCCTTGGCAGAGGGTCTCGATTGCGACTATATGACCGGTGAGCAGCCATACAAAATGCGGCTGGCCACCAGTGCCGTACAGCTATATAAGGCGCGCGCCAGCGCAGAGCAGTTGAAAGCGCTTAGCATCGAGGATTTGGTTTCAGCGGTCACACAGCCGGCTGCATAAAATGAAGCCTCAGAACGCCTAGGAGAGGCGCCTCGATGGGTGCCGTCTAATCCAGGCTCCCAAGATGTTTCAAGAACTCCTGCGCCTCTGCCAATTGCGGAAACAGTTTTTCTTCCTCGCGAAACGCCGCCGGATGAACGTTGCGCCTGCTCCCGCGCAGCTTGACCGGATGCCGCAAGTGCAGCATCTCGTGATAGACCAGATACTCAATGGCATACCGCGGCACGGCCGCGCGATCAAAGATGCGGCTGACAACAATCGTGTTGTGCGCGGGATCATAGTGGCCCAGGCTGCGCAGCGCATGGGTTCCGCTCCAGGTCATCTGCGGACGCGCCATCAACCCGTGAAAAAAGCGCAGATTCAGCTCCTCGAATACCTGGTCCAGATCGTAATGCTTCCCCCTGGGGCCTTCAATGCGCTTCCGGCCGCGCACTTGCCGGATCAGCTTGGCTTTCTCCGCCATGGCGTGGCTGCCGGTGAACTTGCGATAGCGCGTGGCCATGGCGGGATCGATCGGCTTGCGGTAGAGCTTGGCCAGAAGGATATGAAGAATCGCGTAAAGCACTGGCTCGGGCGCGCCTTCCAACAGGTCAGAAAGGCGGACGAAGATGCGTCCCTGGCGCAGGCGGATGGTGTTGTTGATGTTGGCGAAGCGATAGAAGCGGACCTCAAATTCCGGCACGGGGGCAATTGGCCGCAGTTCCCGATACGCCTGGGCAAAAACTTGGGGGAGATCTGAAGCCATTTAAAGTGCGGCTTCCGTGTAGGCGCGCGAATAACCTTCAGTCAGGAAGCGATCAAGCGTGGCGGTCCTGGCCTGCAACATGCCACGAACGCCGGTTTTGGAGGGTTCGCCGTGCATCGGTTTCAACGTCATTTCTTCTTTTGCTCGTGCGTGGTCTCAATATATTCACGGGCTATATCAGAAGTGGATTTCAAAGCGTCTCTGGCATCCTGGAGCACAAAGCGAAAGTCGGGCCATTCCTTTCTGGTGATGGGATCGCTTTCGCCCGCCGATTGCAGTGCCCGAAGATGAAGATCAAATCGTTCTGAGGCCTCGATCAACTCCTTCAGGCCTTTGTGATATTCCTTGGTGGTGTCCTTATCCATGGGGCGGGCTTCATAGACATCAAGGTTGTCGTTGATCTCATCGAGCAATGAGGTGAAGTCTTCCAGAAGATCGTGGATCTGTTTTCCCCGGTCATTGGCCAGCTTCGGATCAGCGCGCAACTGGTCGATTGCTACGAGCCGGGCTTCGGTGAACTTGATCATTAGGGTAATACGCTTGTGCGGATCAAGGGCGACTTCCCGCAGCTGATCGGTCTCGGCTTCAGTGAGTGGATCGCGCCTTTTGGCTGACGCGGCCAGACCCATCAGCAAGAGCAAGAGCAAAATTCGGGTTGCAAGCTTCATTTTGATTCCTTCTTGGGCGGCGCGAACATAGCTTCCAGCACGTCTTCGTCCAGTTGTTCCAGTTTTTTCTCCACCGCCTCAACCGGCGGGCGGTCTTCCGCCGCCAGGGTTCGCCGCACTCCTTCCAGAGAATGTCGGCAGCGGCGCAGATGCAGCTCCGTGTCCTTCATCTTTTTGCGGGTCTGGAGCGCAAGCTCGCGCGCCCGGGTGGCATATTGCAGAATCTCCTGAACCGTGGCATGGCCCTTCACGGATTCTCCGTCCGTAAACTCCTTGTCCGCTACGGCCACCAGACGGTCTGCGACCTCAGCGCAGAGCTTGGCCTGCTGCCCGCTGTCCGGGCGCTCTGCCTCCGCTTTGAGCTGGTCAATGGTCTTGTCCGCGGCCAGAGCCGCCAGCGAAAGCAACGACAATATGAGGATGGAGCAAGTTCTTTTCATCGGTCGGGCACTATAGCTTTCAGGCGGTGGCGTGCCTGAAACTCCTGATCGGGGAATTTGCCTCCTGCTGCTGCCAGAAAGAGCTTATAGTTTTCCGCCGCAGGTTTAAACATCTTTAAGTTATCGTACGCGGTTGCCCGTAGAAACAAGGTCCCCGGCGTGTCCGCCTGGAGTTTGGCCCGTGCGTCCAGGGCGCGGATGGTCAATTCATAGTTCTTGTTCTGCTCCGCGGCGTAACCCAGGTCGAAATAGGCATCCACCAGTTTTGGGTCCT
>DASTPO010000365.1:0-21709 GCA_035762225.1 Candidatus Angelobacter sp. | reverse complement strand
TATTTTACAGGTGAAATGGCCACAGGGCGGCAAACGTGGAGACCATCATTTCTGTGACTGACATTGGAGGACCAGGCGGAAGGCGGGCTATTGGCTGGCAAAACGCGCCTGGGTAGCTTCAATTGCTTCCCAGAGCTTGCTGCGGTCGACTGGCTTGGTCACGTAGTTATCCATGCCGGCGGCCAGGCAGCGCTCGCGGTCGCCGCTCATGGCATGGGCCGTCATGGCGATAATGGGTAGATGGCGGGCGGATCCGCGCTCACTTTCGCGAATGGCGCGGGCAGCCTCAAACCCATCCATCTCGGGCATCTGAACGTCCATCAGGACCATGTCAAAGTGTTCGCGCTCCAGGGCAGCCAAGGCTTCACGGCCGGTACCCACAGCCAGCGCAAAATGCCCTTGTTTTTCCACCAGATGCTTGGCCAGGCGGGAGTTCACCGGGTTGTCCTCCGCGATCAGCACGCGCAGTTTCTGAGTCTGGGACGCGGGAGTGCGTTTGATCGGCTCAATGACAGCGGGGGTGACAGGAACCTCAGCAACGGCAGCAGGTTGAAGCGGCGCGTTGAAATAAAAGGTGCTGCCTTTTCCGACCTCACTCTCCATCCAGATTTGGCCGCCCATCAGTTTCACCAGTTGAGAAGCGATGGTCAAACCCAGGCCGGTGCCGCCGTAAACGCGAGTGGCCGATGTATCGGCCTGGACGAAGGCATCAAAAATCGACTTTTGCTTGTCGGCCGGAACGCCGATGCCGGTATCGCTGACGCTGAATTGCACCAAGCCGTTTTGATCGGAGTCAAAAGTTTTTCTCACCGCCACCATGATCTTGCCGCGTTGCGTGAATTTCACCGCATTGCCGACCAGGTTCATGAGTATCTGGCGTAAACGGACGGGGTCGCCCATCACAGCATCCGGCGCATCAGGCGCGAAATGGCAGAGCAAGGCAAGGTTCTTCTCGCGGGCACGGACGGCAAGGCCTTTGAGCGTGCCGCGGACCATCTCTCGCAGGCTGAAGCCGACACGCTCGATTTCAAGCTTGCGCGCTTCGATCTTGGAAAAATCCAGAATGTCATTGATCACGGTGAGCAGAGCGTCGGCGGAGGCCTTGACGGTGTTCAGATAATCGCGCTGCACCGGAGAGAGGTCAGTATCCAAAGCAAGCTCGGTCATGCCGATCACGCCATTCATCGGCGTACGAATTTCATGGCTCATATTGGCGAGAAACTCGCTCTTGGCACGATTGGCGGCTTCCGCAGCCTCCTTGGCAAGACGCAACTGCTCTTCAGCCTGCTTGCGCGCGCTGATATCGATGAAAGTTCCTTCCACCACCGGGCCGCCTGGACCGCCCTCCATGATGCTGGTGTTCGACATCACCCAGACAGCGGAGCCATCCTTGCGGCGCATGCGAAGTTCCTGGTTTGGAACCATTCCCTTGCGCATCATTTCCTGATCGACCACCTCTTTTTCTTCAGGAGCAAAGAATACGTCGGTGGCGGGGCGGCCGATCAGGTCAGCGCCGGATTCATAGCCCAGGATCTTTGCGCCAGCGTCATTGCAGTCGAGAAAATTCCCGTTCTGCGAGCTGCGAAATACGCCGGCCATATTGCGCTCAAACAGGAGGCGATAGCGCTGTTCGGATTGGTTGAGCTCGGTTTCAGCGCGTTTGCGCCGCGAGATGTCGCGCAGGATGGCGGCCACAGCCACCAGTTCTCCATCGGCATTTGTGACCGGTGAGACGGTGGCGGAGATGTCAAGCACACGGCCGTCTTTGGTCAAGCCGCGGCCGTCATAGGTGGGCATTTCCTCACCGCACTTCACCCGTTGAATGACATCATTGATCTTGTCCACCATGTCAGGGGGCGCCAGCCGGGTAACGCTTTGACCGATGATCTCTTCCGCCCGGTAACCGAAGAGCGCTTCTGCTCCGCGGTTCCAGCTGACGATAATTCCGTCCGGAGACCGCCCGATGATGGCATCATCGGAGAACTCGACGATGGAAGCCAGAAATTCCTGCGCCTCCGCCGCCGCCTTTCTCGCGGTCACATCCTGCTTGATGGCAATGTAGCTGGCGATCTTGCCGGAAGTGTCGCGGACAGGCGTGATGGTCATTTCCTCTGTGTAATGCGATCCATCCTTGCGCCGGTTGATCAGTTGGCCGCGCCAGATCATGCCCGCGCTGATGGTTTCCCACAGATATTCATAAAATGCCGGGTCCTGCTTGCCCGACCTGAGGATGCGAGGGTTCTTCCCAATTGCCTCCCCAAAGCTATAGCCAGTGATGCGGGTAAAAGCTGGATTCACGTACTGGATTCTTCCCCTGGTGTCAGTGATTACCACCGCTTCGGCAACCTGCTCAATGGCGGTGGCCAGGCTGATGTTTTCCAGCGCGACAGCGATTGGCGTCTTGGGGGCCGGCGCGGCACTGGAACACACAGACGAGTCCATGGCTGGAGATGTGCCAGCCTGACGCTCCCGGGATGGCGCGCCGTCGAATCCGGCTGGTTGGTCCTTTATTGACACGGTGGTGCTCTACTCCAATGTTTTCAGCCCTGCGCAAGGATCGAGCATGGAAACAGGTCTTGGCATGCGCGTTCGAAGCCGTATGCTGTCAATATCGGCACTGATGCGATGTGACTTAGGAGAAGAAGACCAGATAAGGATCTTCACATCTTTAGCCGGGCAAAAACCAGTATTCAAGTCTCCAGCCAATCTGCCGATTAGACCTGGTGAGGAGTTGTTCAAATGTCTTCCACCATTTGTTCCACCAGAAGCCGGCTGCGCCGAAAAATGGTACTGCCGGTGACAGTGACCAAGAACAATGGCCACGATAAACAACTGGCCCATACTCTTGATCTGACGGAGGTTTCGGCCCGGCTCGGCGGCCTGACCCTGGTTCTGGAGCCAGGTGAGACCATTGAAGTGCAGCGCGGAGCGGTGAAAGCAAAGTTTCAGGTGTTCTGGGTGGGCGCGCCGGGCAGCGCGATGGAGGGACAGGCAGGCGTTCGCAGCGTGGAACCGCACAAAAGCATCTGGGGCATCAACCTGCCGCCAGACGAGACCGACTTGCCCGCGAACGCGCGCCCTTTGCGGCAGCCCATGCCGCCCACGCGCGAGACGCTGCCCGAGTCAGAAAAACGCTGGCATACCCGGTTTGAATGCTCCGGTGGAGCATCCGTTCGCAGCAACGCATCGGCGTTCCCGATTCGCGGCGAGGTCAAAGATATTTCCCGCGGCGGCGTTTATGTGGAGACCACCACGCCACTGCCGGTCAATTCGGAAGTCCAGATCAAGATTAATGTAGAGGAAACACCCATTGAATCTGCGGGCGTGGTGCGGACCAGTTATCCGCTGGTAGGGATGGGGATCAGCCTGCAAGAAATTTCAACCGAAAACCAGCAAAAGCTCGACCATGTAATCCAACTGCTCCGGATCAGGGGATCGGCAAAGGGTCCGGTGGTGGCGGCGGCAGTGAAGCCGCCGGAGCAAAAAGAGAGCCTTCCTGCCGCGGAGGCGAACTCACTGGAAGCATATCCACTGAATAGGCTGATTTCGGTCTGCCGCTCTGTAGCGGAGAATGTTGAAGAATTAAGAGCCACCAGAAAGGCCGCCGAGCTGGAGGACCTGCATCTTGCTGTGGCTGATCTTTACCACAAGCTTTCTCCCCAACCCAAGATCGACCTTCTTGATTTTTATGCCGTGACGGCGCCGAGCGGAGAGCCCGGCTAGATTTCTCCTGACTGCTCCTTTTTTTCCCACCAGGGTAGAACGTTATGCCCTGGTGGTTTTTTATTTGCCGTCCAAGCCAAGGGTCTGCCCGGCGTTGTGGACGAAAAACAATACGAACAGCAGCAGCAGCCCGATGTTATCGAGCTCATTGCCGAAGTACTTCCACGTTGCTGAACCATGCGGGAGCACCCAGGTACAAAGCAGCAGGTTGAACATGAAGAGGCCGCCCACCACAGAGAAGGGCCGCACCCAGAATCCCAGCACCATGGAGAGCCCAATCAACAGCTCAGCAACGCCCACGGCGTAGCCTGACGCCACCGGATGCTGCAGGGTCCCGCGCAGAAACGGTTTGTAAAAACCTACCGCGGTGACCTGCTCATAACCTGTGACTGTGTGTTCATAACCGCCGTGGGCAAACTCGCGTCCCATCAATTTGTATTGAGCGAACAGAAGAAACATCACACCAACGATGATTCGCGCCACACCCATGGCGATGGAAGACGATCCAGAATTTTTCATGCTGAGCCTGACTCTCCTTTGACTACTGCCTGAACACCTTGCCATCTTTCATTACAAAACTTACATTTTTCAGAGCATCGATATTTCCCAGCGGGTCGCCATGAACGGCGATGACGTCAGCAAAGGCGCCGGGAGCAATCACGCCGATCTCACCCTTCATTCGCAGGAGTTCCGAGGCGGTGGAGGTAGCGGCCTTGATGGCATCCATGGGCGCCATGCCAAACTTCACCATGTAATTGAACTCATTGGCAATGGGCTTGCTCCAGGGAATTCCTCCCATGTCAGTGCCGAAGGCAATCCTGATCCCGGCTTTCATGGCCTTTTTGAATGAAACTTCATGCGCCGAGGCGCGGGCGCGATCGCGCTTGCCATCGTCAGTGTCCGCCGGCGCCCAGTCCTCGTAATAGACGCCGAGCGTCGGCACCAGCCAGGTGCCATGCTCCTTCATTTTCCTGATGGCGACATCATCCAGGTCAAGGCCGTGTTCAATGGAATCGCATCCGCCATCGAGCGCGCGCTGCAAGCCGATGCCGCCGTAGGCATGGCAGGCCACTTTCTTATCCTGCCCGTGCGCCTCGTCCACCACCGCCTGCAATTCTTCCACGGTGAGCGTGGGCTGGGAGACGAGATGGCCCTGCTTATCCACCCAGGAGCGATGGGTCATGTAAACCTTGATCCAGTCGGCGCCGTTCTCCAGTTGCTGGCGCGCGATCTTGCGCAGCTCCACCGGGCCGTCGCCTATCTGCGCGCCCTTGGGCACCACGATGTCAGGGTTGTAGCCTTCCAGAGGGTAGCCCCCGGTAACGGAGATGGCTCGCGTGGCCACCAAAAGACGAGGGCCGGGGATAAAGCCATCATTGATGGCTTCCTTGATTCCCACGTCGCCATAGCCTGCGCCTTCAGTTTCCACGTCACGCAGCGTAGTGAAACCCTGCTCCAGTGCGCGCCGCGCCGCCATGGTGGCCCGGGCCGCGCGGTAAGAGGAGGGATGCCTCAACAGCTGGATGTCATAGCCGCCTTCCGCCGGATCCTCACCCTGAAGGAAAATGTGCGTGTGGGTATCGATGAGGCCAGGCAGAACGGTGACTTCCGCCGGCATGTCGATGACGGTGGCATCGGCCGGCGGATTACCGCCATCGGTTACGCTCTGAATTTTGTTGCCCTTGATCACGATCAGCACGTTGTGCCGGGCCTGAGGGGAGGTGCCGTCAATTAACGTGGCTGCACGAATGGCGATCACTTTTTCCGCAGCGGGCGGGGCCTTCTGCGCGGCTTGCGCTTCCTGCGCGCTGGCCGGCGATGGCCAAAGCGCAACGCCAAATGCCGCCAACATTATTAATACAATCCTCAGGCTCAGATTCTGTTTTGCCACGGTGATCTTCCTCCTATCGGCTGGCTTATGTGCTCGAGACTGTTGGACAGGGGTTAATGGCTGATTGCGTTGCTGGCTGCCAGCATCTGGTCAGCCCGCGCACGCACGCGGATATCTTCAGTAAAGTTGACCCAGCGCACGGTCCCGGATGAATCCACCAGGAATTCGGCGGGCCGGGAAATGTCACGCCCTTCAGGGCCGCCGCCCTTGTGGAGCAGATCATAGCGCTTGATGGTTTCAGCGCTCGGATCGGACAAAATGGGAAACGTATATCCGGCTTTGGCGGCAAGATTGCGCGAGACTTCAGGCGGGTCAACGCTGATGGCCACCGGGCGAACGCCAGCATCGGCAAACCGCTTGAGGTCTTTTTGTATGCCTCGTAACTCGAGGTTGCAGAATGGTCACCAATCGCCGCGATAGAAGATGAGCAGGACTGCTCTGGGCGCCGGGCTGCCGGCCTGGCCCAGCAACTGTGCGAGCGAAACCGAATTGCCGCTGGTGTCGGCGAGGGTGAAGTCGGGCGCTTTCTGTCCTACCTGCGGAGCGCCCGCCGATGCAGGCAGTTCACGGGCGTGGATGAAGGCGAACATGGTGAAGGCGCAGATGGCCAGCGCGAGGACGCCGAGAATCGAGCTGGATTTCTTGCCGCCAAACAGCTGCGGCTGGAGAAAGGCGCGCTTGATTCCCAAAGCCACCCACAACAGCGAGGCAACAACCAGTCCGACGCCGATCCAGGGCACAAACCGCTGTCCGGGGAACGCCACGAAGAAAGCGACATTGGATAACATGGCCGCGAGGGCAAGAAAGAAGGCAGCCCACGGCGCGCGATTGCTTTGACGTCCATTGGTTTCAGGCATGATGCGGCAGAATAGCAGATTTCATCGGTTGAAAGTGATTGAACAGGGGAAGGATGCTCTGATTGATAACACCACCGATGCTGCTAGATTCAATACGCATCGCGGATACTTGAGCTGCGAGCGAGGCAGCGGAAAACTTGCTGGACGAAAAACTGAGCGCACATTCTGCTGCTCTCGCCGCACCCATGTACCAAAAACATGTACCCGTGTCAGGCAGAGGGCTGCAAAAGACATGTCCGGTGCGGGTGAACTACTTCGCGCGTGACTTGTACGGTGAGATAAAGCTAGGATCGCTGAGCCCCCAAGGGAAAGCAGGGATCGATCTTTGAAAAAAGCAGATGCAGGTTAGCGACTTTCGTCAGGCGCGCAGAGTTCTGCGGCCCTAAGCAGATTGGGATTGGATGACCCAAGCGTGACCCAAGGGTCTCCCAGGCGTCTCCCAAGCGTCTCGCAAGGGTCATCCATGGGTCGATTTCGCCAAGTGTTTTGTTTGCAACACATATTGAAAAAGGCCGGGTGGGGGCGAAATGGCGATGGTTATCAACCTAAGTTTTCTGGCGATCGTTTTCAAGGACACGCGGTCGGCACAGGACCCCAGTGGGTAACGGCGCTGACCCTAGGTAATGCTTTGTTTCCTGGCAGTTAACGCTATCCTTACTGATACTTAGCGAGGAGTTTGTCATGAAGAATGCCCTGGCCGCAGTTATCCTGACGAGTTCGTGTGTGGTTTTTACGTGTACGCTTGCAGCGCAGACGCGTGGCACACAGCGCACACAGGTGGTGATGTCCGGCCACTCTGATCTGAACTCCACGCTGATTGACCTGGAACGGATTTCACAGGCGGCACAGAACGACATCGCCAACATGCAGGTGGAGAAGTGGAAATCAGGGTGGAAGACCGGCTTTCTGAAAGACGGCTCGCACTCGCAGCAGGCGCAGCAGGCCGCAGGATCATTGCAGCGCAATCTGGCCAACGCCCTGCCCGGACTGATCCATGACGTGCAAAATTCACGCGGCAGCATTTCCGCGACCTTCAAGCTATATGACGACGTAAGCCTGGTGTGCGAAGCCGTGGATTCGCTGATCAATGCCAGCGAGGCTGCCGGACACAAAAGTGATGCCGCGCCACTGGCGGATGACTACACAGCGCTGACGCGCGTGCGCCGGTCGCTTTCAAACTACATCCAGCAGGCGTCGGTGGCGTGGGAGACCAAGGGCAAAACGCCTTCCGCGACGTTTTCCGCCCCGCAATCTGCGCCAAGAACCACACAGTCGGCTTCTTCAACCCAGGTGGTGAACGACCAGGGCGTGAAGAAGATCATTGTTGACGACACGGTTCCGGAAAAGAAGTCCGCGCCGGCCGCCAAGAAGAAGCCGGTGACCCTGACCAACCTGGAATAACTCCCAAACGCCGGCTTTTTGCCGGTTGTGCCGTCCATTTCAGGGCTATAAGAAAAGTTGTAACCAGATTACAATGAGGAACATCCTTCGTCTGTAAGCAAAGAAAGGCCTATGTCCTCATCTTTACCATTTCCGATTACCGCGTTTTTGGCCGGAGTCGTCTCCTTCCTGTCGCCTTGCGTGCTGCCGCTGGTCCCCGGATACATCTCTTTGATCTCCGGCGCAAGCGTGGAAGACCTGCAGTCAAAAGATCGCAAGTTATTGAATACAGTGCTGTTGCACTCGATCATGTTCATCCTGGGCTTTACCCTGGTCTTCGTGATGCTGGGAGCGGCCGCCACCAGCATAGGCCAATTGGTGAGGGAATATAAGAAGCAGCTTACCTGGGTGGCCGGAGCGGTCATCATCATTTTTGGCCTGCATTTGACAGGGATTTTGAAGATCAAGGCGCTGTATGCCGACAAACGGCTTCATTCGGTGCAGGGCGGCAAATCTCCGCTGGGAGCGTTTGTAGTCGGCTTTGCTTTTGCGTTCGGCTGGACACCCTGCCTGGGACCAATCATCTCCGCCATCCTGATCATGGCAGGCTCGGCTGAGACGGTCACCAAGGGCGTGCTTTTGCTCTGGGTTTACTCGCTGGGCCTGGCTGTGCCGTTTCTGCTGACTTCGCTCCTGATCGATCGCTTTCTGAACTTCTATGGCCGTTTCCGCAAGCATCTGCATACACTGGAAGTTGCGAGCGGCGTGCTGCTGATCGCGCTGGGCGTGCTCATCTTCACGCGGCACTTCACGGTGCTGTCCAGTTATCTTGGTTTCTTAAATCGTTTTACCTGGTGAGGAAGGTTGTTGTGAATCGAAACGTCATTGTAGTTCTATGCGTGGTAGTGGGAATTACCGCTCTGTTGCTGGTGGGAAAGCGAGCGTCCAAGCCGACGGAGACGGCAAGCGCCGCAAATCAAGGTGCGTCACAGGAGAATCCGGGCGCTTCTCATGGATCGACCTATCCGCACAAAGGCACCCTGGCGCCGACATTTGAATTGAAGAGCATTCCCGATGGCAAAAGCGTTTCTCTGGCTTCGCTGCGCGGCAAGCCCGTGCTCTTGAATTTCTGGGCCACATGGTGCGGTCCGTGCAAGATTGAGATGCCGTGGCTGGTGGACTTGCAGAAGAAATATGGCCCCCAGGGATTGCAGACCGTGGGCGTGGCCATGGACGATACCGATCAGAAGGAAATTGCCGATTTCGCCCACAAGATGGGCGTCAACTACACCGTATTGCAAGGCACTGAGAAAGTCGGCGATCTCTACGGCGGCATTGAAGGCCTGCCCACCACGTACTACCTGGACAGCTCGGGCAAAGTGGTGGATATGACTGTCGGGCTGGCCAGCGAGTCAGTAATTGAAGATGCGGTCAAGAGCGCGCTGGCCGCCAGCAAGTAAGTTGAGCAGCACCCGGAGGAGCATGAGAGTGAATCGATGGATGTGGGCTGGACTCTTTGCCGTGATTTGCGCCGGCGCGCCCGGCCTGAGCCAGGACAGTTCGACGCCGCAGCCGCGGACGTTCGTGAATTTTGTCTCGGCCAGCCACGTGGTGGTCAGACCCGGACACTCAACGCCGGTACAGTTCAGTTTCCATGTCGAAACGCCGTATCACATCAATTCCAGCAAACCCCTTGCTCCGGAGCTGATTCCAACACAACTCCATTTTTCGCTGCCGGGAGAGATTGCCATTGGCAGGATGCAATATCCGGCCGGCGCAATGATGAGTTTTCCCTTCGACCCCAGCACCAAGCTCAGTGTTTACTCCGGCGATTTTGTGATCCATGCAGTAGTGGTTGCTCCCACTGCGGCTTCCACCGGCACTTACACCATCCACAGCGAGCTGAAATATCAGGCGTGCGACAACAATGCTTGTTATCCGCCTAAAAAATTGCCGTTTACATTTGACGTGAAGGTTGGAAGCGCCGCGAAATCCGGCCCGAAGGCGCGGCCTACAGCCAGCAGCCCGCACATTCATAGTTAGCTACAGGCTGTGAAAAATTACAGCCTGACGCCGCGCACATCCTGAATTTCCGGCAGCTGACGGATTTCCTGCAGCACTGCTTCCGGCGCCGGAGAATCAACCTGAACCACAGCCATGGCTTCTGCACCTTCTTTCGCTTCCTTGCGTCCCAGAGCGAAATTAGCGATGTTGACGCTGTGACGGCCAAGAAGGCTGCCGATTTTTCCCACCACTCCAGGCACGTCATGGTTGCGCATATAAACCAGGTTTCCGCCGAGCGGCACTTCAATATCGATTTCATCCACGCCCAGCAAACGCAAGGAATTTCCCCGCATCACGCCTCCGCGCACCAGGCGCTCATCAGTTGTGGTTCTCAGCAGGACGGAAATCACGTCGCTCACGCCAATCCCCGCACGCGCGTGCTCCTTGCCTTCATGCACCTGGATCCCGCGCTCCTGCGCGATTGCCGCAGCGTTCACCACGTTCGCCCGCTCCGCGACCCGCTGGTTCAACACGCCCTGGATCGCGGCGTTTCGCATCAGTTCGGTGTTCCAGTCGGCGATGCGCCCCGCATAGCGAATGGAGATTTCCTGAATGGATCCTGACGCCGGCACGATGTTGGCCAGAAATGCTCCAAGCTTTTCCGCCAGCGCGATGTAAGGCTGCATCTGCGTGTACTGATGATGGTCAATGGAAGGCATGTTCACGGCGTTCTGGATCACGCCGCGCTTCAGGTATTCGCGCACCTGGCTCGCAATCTGCACGCCCACCGCATCCTGCGCTTCATTGGTGGAACCTGCGATGTGCGGCGTTGCAATAACATTTTCCAGCGCCAGCAACGGTGAATCCTTCGGCGGCTCTTGCGTAAACACGTCCATTGCGATTCCGCCAACCTGCTTGCTTGCGAGCGCCGCTGCCACTGCGGATTCGTCCAGCAACTCGCCGCGCGCGCAATTGATAATGCGCACGCCTTTCTTCATCCGCGCGATTGATTTCTCTTGAATCATGCCGTCGGTCTGCGGCGTCAGTCCGACATGCAGCGTCAGGTAGTCGGCAGCGGCATAAACCTGATCGAGTTCGGCGAGCTGGATACCCTGCTCGCGCGCCAGTGACGCCGATACAAAAGGATCGTGCGCAATCACCTTCATCTCAAAAGCTTTGGCCCGCCGCGCCACTTCCATGCCAATACGCCCCAGCCCGACGATGCCCAGCGTCTTGCCGCGGAGTTCAGTCCCCTGCAATGATTTCTTTTCCCATTTGCCTGCGCGCGTCGTTGCGTCTGCCCGGCAAAGATGGCGCGCCAGCGCCAGCATCAGCGCGAGTGTGTGTTCGGCAACGGCCACGGCGTTTGTGCCCGGCGTGTTCATCACCGCGATGCCCGCTTTGGTTGCGGCCTCAAGATCGATGTTGTCCACGCCGACTCCGGCCCGTCCAATCACGCGCAGCTTGCCGGCTTTGCGCAATATTTCTGCATTTACGTCAACCGCGGAGCGCACGATCAACGCGTCAGCATCTGGCAGAGCCGCCGCCAGGCCGTTGGGGATCTGGTCATGCGTGATGACCGTCCAACCCTCTTCTTCTTTCAGCAGTTGCACGGCGTTGGCCGCAATCTTTTCAGCGACGATTATTTTCAATTGCCTTCCACCTTTCAGCGCACCACCGCAGCCTGTGTGGATTCGGCATACGTCTGTTGTGCCGCCCGCAAGCCTGCTCCCAGATCCACGCGCTGGCCAATCTCCAGCAGCACCTGTTCCAATGCGCCGATGGCGGCAATGGTATCGAGATAATCGTAGTAGCCAAGATGCGCGATGCGGAACAACTGGCCCTTCATCTCGCCCTGGCCGTTGGCGATGACCGCGCCGAAACGGTTGCGAAAAGCCTTCACAATGTCACTGCTGTCCACTCCATCCGGCGATGCAATGGCCGTGAGCGCCGCGCCTGGCGACGCCACCGAAAATAATTTCAGCCCCAGCGCTTTGGCAGCCGATCGCGTCATGGCTGCCGCCAGTTCGGCATTTTCCACCAGAAGTTTCCGCCCGTTGGCCAGATCACCGCCGCCCTGATCGCGTATGTAATCGAAGGCCGCGCCCAGTGCCGCGACCAGCGCGGTTGAAGGCGTATAGGAAGACTCGCCTTTCGCGCCGTTTTTTCTTTCCTTGCGCAGGTCGAAGTAGTAGCGCGGGTTCTTTGCCGTTTCCATCCGCTGCCACGCGCGATCGCTCACCGCGCAATAGGCCAGCCCCGGGGCCACCATGACTGCTTTTTGTGATCCTCCGATAATCACGTCAATGCCCCAGCCATCCATATCGAAGTGTGTGGTGCCGAGCCCGGTGATCGCGTCCACCACCAGCAGCGTGTCGGTGCCTTTCAGCAGGCGGGCAATGCCTTCAATGTCATGCCGCACTCCTGTGGAACTTTCAGTGGCCTGGATGAACAGGACCTTATGTTCCGGCGCCAGCTTGGCCCGCACCTCTTGTGGCGTGACCGTTTCGCCATACGGCGCGCGCAGGCTGTCCAGCTGGCAGCCATAGGCTTTGGTCAAGCCTTCCCACCGTTCGCCAAATTTGCCAGCCGAAACCACCAGCACCTTGTCGCCCGGCGAGGTCAGGTTCGCAACTGCGGCCTCCATGGCTCCCGTGCCCGAAGCCGTAAACAGCACCACGTCATTCTTTGTGCCGACAAAAGTCTTCAGATCGGCCAGCACCCGTGAATAAAGCGCGCGGAACTCCGCAGTGCGATGGTGCATGGTTGCCGCTGCCATGGCGAGCTGCGCCGACGGTAGTAATTGCGTTGGACCCGGAGTGAGAAGACGGCCTTTGCGAATCATAATCTTGAAAATTCCTGGAAATGAATTTGTATTACTCTGAAACCAGATCGATTTTGGTGAAATCTGCGGGACGAGCAGAGTAGGTTTGCGTACCGTGCCTTAACAGCACCATGCTCGCGGTTGGATCGTTCGCATCCTGCACAACCAACAAGGCATCGCCATCCGCCGTGACCTGGGGGGCCTGCGACATCCATTGTATCTTTGCCACGTTGTTCTTGGAAATACGCGCCAGAAAGTCAGCTCGCGGAAAAATCGCATCATAGGCCAGCAGGCCTTTGGCCATCATGGCCACGCGCCGTCGACCCGCCGCGTCTGCCATTAGATAAGCAGAGTCGGCAGCGCTCCCCCGGCCGCCGAAGTCGCCCACAATGTGCCCCGTTGGTTGCAGCCCGCGGTCGCGCAAAGCACGCAGGGCAGAGTCAGAGAATTGGTCACTCTTCAACACCTGCCAGCCCTGCAGTTGCTGCAACCTTGCAGCGTCCTTGGGCATTACCCCAGTTGGCTCCTGTTGCAGATTTCCATTGGCCTGCGCGGGGGACGGATGACTATATGGCTGAGCAAACAACAATGCCACCAGGCAGACCAATCCACCAGCCAGAGCAACGCGTACCGGCCAGCTGCTGCCGCGCCGCGGCAGCGCCTGCACCTTGATCAGGTCCGCTCCGGGCATCTCGCGCACACCGTTGGCCAGCGCCAGCATCGATTGCAGGTGGTCGAATACGTGGTTACCGGTGAACGGCGGTATGGAGAGTTCACTCAGCTCAAGCGTGCGGTCTTTCAACGTAAGCCCGGTCTGGCTGGAGCAGCAGAGTTGTTCCAGCGCAGCGCGGGCAACACTGCCTGATGCCAGCATCTTGAACTCTACCGGATCGTCGGTGCGAGCATTGAAGCGGCGATCCAGAGCAGAGCTACCGGTGCGCAGCAACACGCGGCCTTCAGCTCCCGCGGAAAATGTCTTGGGAGTAAGCGAAAAGCTGAACCCGGCGGGGATACGCATCTGGATGTCCAGGCCTGGGGTATCCACCTTGTGCGAAAACCGTACGATCGTGGGACAGCCGCCGTAATATCCTTCCAAAACTACGTCGCTGCCGCCGCGGAACGGCTGCGTCTTTAGGATCTCGGCTATCTGCAACACGTCTGGCTGGATCGCCTTGTAGCCAAGAAAAACGGCAAACCTTCGCACCCAGTACACCAGGATCCCGATGATGCCGACAACGATAGCGATGTTCAGGATCAGGGCCAGGGGCTGCATTGCTTCTCCGGAGAGGTAGCCAGATCATACTTCGCAGGTATAACTGGAATCAATCGTTCCACAAACCAGGGCAAAACACTGCCGGAAAAGCGCGAGCGGTGACCGAGGGATTACCCCCTCGTTCTTTGGTAACGTGCCGGCGGTGATGGGATGCGGAAAAAATAAGCTACACTGCGTTTCTCATGCGCTGCCCGAAGTGTAATTCCAGGATCACCTCGCAACCAGTCCCCTGTCCTAGTTGTGGTTTTGTCAGGACCATACGCCGCTCATTTGGCCGCCGGCATCCGGTTCTGCTGATCGGTTTGGGTCTTGTTGCGGTACTCTCATTGGCTGGCTTTGCCGGCATTGCCCTCTATAAAGCAGAGAGACGAGCCCCGGTGGCGCACGGTACCCAGAAGACTGATGCTCCTCCCTCTTCAATCAACACGGTTCCCGTGGAACACGGTGGAGTCGCCCGGCCACAAGAGCTTCACGGCCATGGCAAACTTTACTTAGTGCCCGTTGGATCACAGGTCATTCCCACGGAATCTCTGGCGGATTACTACCGTCATAAGTTTGGAATAGATATCGCCGTACTTCCCGAACTCAAGGTTCGGCCCTCTGCCTGTATTTCCGCGCGGCGGCAATGTATCGCGGACGAACTTATCACTGACATGGCCAATGCCTATCCTGACATATCCCGCGCGCCGGAATCCGTGATGATCGCCCTCACCGATGAAGACATCTTTATCCGCAACTCGGGAGGGGAATTTACCTATAGCGCCCACTCGGCTCGGCTCGGAATTGTCTCCACCAGGCGCATGGATCCTGCATTCTGGGGCGACCCTTCCAATGACGCCTTCCGGCTTGCCAGCACCAGGCAGATGCTGACCAAGTACATTGCTATTGAGTATTTCCACTTGCCGGAGAGCTTTGATCCTTCCAGCGTGCTGTTCTCGCCGCTGACACCCAACGGCGGCTCGGACGACATTTATGAGTCGGACCTCCATTCCGAAGCGTCCGCAAATGGAATGCGGGGAGTGCCCTTTCCGTGCCTGTACTTTTCCTACTCTTATAAAACCCATGAGATCACGCAGGATGGTCCATCGCTTTCCGAGTGTAAGTACCGCAACATTGCAACTTCCACGGATGAAGAGAGGTTTGACCTGAATCTTGGCTTCGGCAGCTTTTCCCAGAGAAGTTTGGACATTGGCCTGGGTTCGTCGCCTCCGATCGAATTGAAGCGCGGCTTTGCCGTTTACAACCGGCCCATGGCCTTCGCGTTCGGATGGAACACCAATCATTCCTATAATCCATGGCTCGCTTCTGACGGCTTGGCCGCATTGACCTTCCTCAATGTGAATCGCGAAGATGGCGCTTACGATTCTCTGCAGCGCGTTACGCCAGGGCGTGGGTTCAGCCCGGTTGCGGTATATCAAAGCAGTGATGATGCTTTGAATGGCGCGCGGATGTTATGGTCGGGAGACCATTACAAGCTGCAATATCGTGACGGCGCATGGTCCACGTTCCTCCCCTGCGTCACGCCCAACTCTTTCTGCTACTGGACTGGTTATCAAGATGCGAAGGGGAACTCGCTGCAGTTTGAGCGGGGACCCAACCTGGAACTTGTCCAGCTCACGGCCAGTGATAAACAGGGCATCTCATTTCAATCGGATGCGCAGCTGAGAACCACGTCAGCCAGGGCAACGGATGGCACCCAGGTCACGTATGAATACGATCCTGCGGGGTGCCTGGCCCGGGTCACTCGCGCGGATGGCCAGCAGACCCGGTACGAGTATGATGCCGCGCACCAAATGACTTCGATTTCAGTGGTTGAACGGCCTGGCGCAAGGCCGGAAACGATCCTGACCAATGAGTACGATGCGCGGGGCCGCGTAATCAAGCAGACGCTGCGGGGCCTTGGTTCCTATCAGTTCAAGTATGTCTCAAGTGGAGAGAATTACGCGTCTCAGGTGCAAGTGACGGCTCCTGGGGGTGAGGTGACGGACATTCAGATCACGCCCACCCAGTTTGTGGCGCAGCGCCAACCAGTTCGTTTTCCCGCCATCGCTCATCCCTGACGCGTGAACGCAGGCGTGGCCGGCCACGCCTCCGGATTCCGCTCTCAAGGCCAACACGACAACAGCGCAATTGCGCTTATAATTTCCTTTCTCAAACCAGTGAGGTCCCTTGCATGACCATCAGTGAACAAGTTCATCAGGACATGATCGAAGCCATGCGCAAACGCGAAGAGCTGCGGCTCTCCACCCTGCGCATGGTGAAGTCTGCGCTCAAAAACAAGGAGATTGAGAAGCGCGCGCCGCTGGACGACAAAGAATCCCAGCAGGTGCTGGCCACCATGGTCAAACAGCGCCGTGACTCCATTGAACAGTTCACCAAAGGCGGCCGCCAGGAGCTTGCCGATAAGGAAGCCGCCGAGATCAAGCTGATCGAATACTATCTGCCCAAAGCCCTGGGTGAAGAGCAGGTCGCTGACGCGGTGAAAGCGACGATCGCCGAGATGGGCTCGCCAACCATGAAAGACATGGGCGCGGTAATGAAGAATGTTATGGCAAAGCTTCAGGCGAGCGGCGCGCGCGTGGAAGGTAAAGTTGTGAGCGAGTTGGTCAAGAAACATTTAGGCGGCTGACTTTCCAGCGCAAACACTTTTTCCCGCCTTCGCAGGAAGCCCGCGGCATGACCCCGACGCGTTTGTCCATGTCCCTCCGTCTTTAGCACTCCTTTGGTCTTGCTGCCAAAGTGCAGGGTTGCCTCACAAATTACTTGCCATCAGGAAACCAAAGTACCCATACTACCGTCAGATTAATCAGCGTTCCCCAATTGCTGAGCGTTGCGACCGGACAGGTGACGGCTTGTTTTCTCCGGCGTAACCGGCATTCGCGGAAAGGGGTCCAAGGTGGTTCCTGAATCGAGTCCGTTGCAGAGGTTTTTCCAGGAAGTTGTTGAACGCAATTACGACGAAGTCGGCGTGCGCAGCTCTGAAGTGCACGCGTACGTTGCCAACCTGCTCGCTGAATTCTGCGAAGCTGAAACACTCTATAAAATCAAGAACGCCGATGGCCGCCCGCTCTGCGACGTGGGTGAAATGCTGCTCGAATCGGACCCCATTTACGGGCCGGCGGCATCGTTCGACCGCGAGCGCCAGGTGCGCAAGCATATCGGCGATTACTCTCTTTTCTTCACCGGCATGTTTCCTGAAGGGCTGAATCACTACCGCCTGCGCCGCACGCGCATGGAAGGCCTGATCGATTTCGTGAAAGCCGGCAAAGAGAGCTATTACATCGTCTCCAAGTTTGAGCATTTTGAATATGCGCGGGTGGCCCCGCTCTTCCGCAAGATGTCGCAGGACTTTGAGCGCCTGGTCCATGGATTGCACCAGGTAAAGAACGAACTGGAAGAGTTGCAGCATCCCATCGCGCGGCAAAGCAGGGAATTTTTGATGTAGCTCGCCACCACACGGTATCGACGTTAAGAAAAGGGCACGCCGGCAGTTTGGGTGTGCTCTTTTGCTTTTGTCCGACCTCCGCCATATACCTTCGGCGCACTCCAGGCCGCCGCCGTGTGCGGCGCAGCCGCTTTGGGCATTTCATCTTCGCTTCCGCTTTGGTCCGGGTCTTCGACCTTCAATGTAGAAACGGGTTTTTCAAAGGATGCAAGGTCGCTCGTTATAAAATATAGGGTTACACAATCTCCAAATCGCAATCGAGCTGATCATGGGTAATCGACCTCTATATTTCGTGACTCTTTCCGGGGTGCCTGTCGACATCTCCGAACTCAAGTGGCCCTTCCACGCATCCACCTCGGGGGCTGACTGGCATGTGCTGCACGGCCGCGCCAACCTGCTTGATGGCAACGCCGAAGGACTGCATGTGGAGGTCGCCGTGGGGATGACCCAGACCATGAAAGATGCCCTGGGATCGCTGGAACAGGAGCACGCTGAGAGCCTGGTGGTCAATTCCATCCGCAAGACCATCGACAACGGGCAGCTTGCCTTCGTCAAGTCCGGCAAGCTTCAGCCGGTCCACGTCACCAGCCGCTTTTATAGTTTTGTGACCCGGAAGATCCAGTTTCCCTCGCAGCCGGAGCAGGACGTGCTGGAAATGATCAAGCGGCGGGTTTTCTGGATTGGCGCCCGAGCAGGCAAGGGTGCGCCCATCAGCATTACGCATCCGTATGATTGCCAGTATGTGAACGTCTCTCGCGAGAAAATGCTGGAACTTGCGAGGCGCCTGGTCTCGGATGGCCTGATCAATCTGGAAAGCGAATTCGCCACCGCCACCGACGCGCTGCTGCAGCAGGAAGCTGAGTTTGTCGCCGCGATGCACAAGGGAGTAGAGGCAGGCATCGCCGCGAACAAGGTCAGTGCCTAGACGATTGTTTTCGCTGCCACAAGACGGACGGCTGAAATTCAACTCTTCTGTGTCCACGCTTCTCCAAATCGAGCGCCTCAACGTTACCTTTGCCACCCAGAGCGGCGCGGTTGCGGCTGTCCGTGACGTGACCTTCAGCATTCCTGAATCAGGCACGCTGGGACTTGTGGGCGAATCTGGATCGGGCAAATCAGCAACGTCTCTGGCGATCATGCGTCTGCTTCCGCCGCAGGCAGGCACCACGGGAAAGATCATTTTTGCCGGAGAAGATCTGCTGGCGCTGCCGGGTGAAGCGATGCGGCGCGTCCGCGGTGCGCGCATCAGCATGATCTTTCAGGAGCCGATGACCGCTTTGAACCCGGTAATGCGCGTGGGCGACCAGATAGCAGAAGCCGTGCTGGCGCACAACCGCGTCAGCAGGACGGAAGCCTGGCAGCGCACGGTGGAGGCCCTGCGCGAGGTTGCCATCCCTGAGCCGGACAAGCGCGCCCGTGACTATCCCCACCAGCTTTCCGGAGGCCAGCGCCAGCGCGTGATGATTGCCATGGCCCTGGTTAATCATCCCCAGCTTCTGATCGCCGACGAGCCCACCACCGCGCTTGATGTCACCATCCAGGCGCAGATACTGGAACTGCTGGCCGGTTTGCGCGAAAGGCACAAGCTGGCAGTGCTCTTTATCTCGCACGATCTCGGCGTCGTTTCCACCGTTGCTGACCAGGTGGCGGTGATGTATGCCGGCGAAATCGTTGAGATGGGACCGGTCTCGCGCATCTTTTCTTCCGCCACCCACTCGTACACGCGCGGCCTGATCAGCGCCATACCCACGCTCAAGACAGACCGTTCCCTGCCGCTGGCTACCGTCGAGAAGCACGCTCGTCCCTCGACGGCCCTCTCGCTGCGGGAGATCGCTCCCGGACATTGGGCCCGCGTGGCCCCGTGACAATTGGTAAATTGGTAAACTCAACTGTCGAAATCTCATACAGGATTCCCAGCAAACTGTGCGCTTACTGATTATTTCTGACATCCACGCGAACCTGGAGGCGCTTGAGGCCTGCATGGATGCAGCCCCTGAATACGATCAGCTCTATAACCTTGGAGATATCGTGGGGTACGGCGCCAACCCCAATGAGGTCACGGAGCGCTCGCGCGCGCTGGGCTCCGTCTTCGTTCGCGGCAACCATGACAAAGCCTGCTCCGGCATGAGCAGCCTGGATGACTTCAACCCGATCGCCGGGCTGGCCGCGCTGTGGACGCGGCAGAAGCTCACGCCCTCCCACTTGGAGTTTTTGCGCCAGCTGCCCGAGGGACCTCTTGCGCCCATGGACAACGTTGAGATTGTGCACGGCTCGCCCCGCGATGAAGATGAATACATCCTCCTGGCCAGCGACGCCTATGAACTGCTGGCGCAGAACTCTCAACCCCTGGTCTTCTTTGGCCACACGCACGTTCAGCGCTGTTTTCTGATGGAACCCGGCAAGGTGGGCAAAGCTCTGCTGCCCGCCTACAAGTCGGCCAAAGGAAAGCAGACCATCAAGCTGGAGTTGCAGGCGAACACAAAATACATGGTGAATCCCGGTTCCATCGGACAGCCGCGTGATGGTGATCCCCGCGCTGCATTCCTGCTCTTTGACTCCGACGAGAATTCCATTACCTTTTATCGCGTGCCCTATGACATTGAGACCGCGCAGGAAAAAATTATTTCTGCCGGATTGCCGGAACGGCTTGCGCTCCGGCTGGCGGAGGGCCGCTGATGGACAAGCCCCAGAAGTCCCTTTTTGACCATGCTCCGGGCGGCGCTTCCGCGTTCTCCATCAAAGCCAACATCGATGGCGGCGCGCGCGGCAATCCCGGCCCTTCGGCGTATGGAGTCGTGGTTCGCGACGCGAAAGGCGAAATTATCGCCGAACTCGCGGATTATCTCGGCCTGCAAACCAATAATTTTGCCGAGTACTCCGGCCTTCTCGCCGCCCTGGATTACGCGGTCCGGGAAAAATATTCTTCGCTCAAAGTGCTCAGCGATTCCGAGCTACTGGTGAAACAGATGAAAGGGCAATACCGCGTGAAGAGTCCCGGACTTCTGGAGCTCTATGAACGCGCGCGAGCGATGGTGCGAAAGCTGGAACGGTTTTCCATTGACCACGTTCTGCGCGAGTACAATCGCGAAGCCGACAAGCTCGTCAACAAGGTACTGGATGCGAAAGCCCAGGGGAAGCGCCTATGAAACGCCAGAATTTTTTGCAGCGGAGTCAAGTTTGAATCGATCGTGGGCTATTCGCGCGCGGTACGCGTGGGAAACACAATCCACGTATCCGGCACCACGGCCACGGACGCCAACAGCAAAGTCGTCGGCGTTGGCGACGCTTATGCTCAGACGGTGCAGACGCTCAAGAATATCCAGGCTGCGCTGGAGCGCGCCGGCGCACGCATGAGTGACGTGGTGCGAACGCGCATGTACGTCACCAATATTGCCGACTGGGAAAAAGTGGGCCGCGCTCACGGCGAATTCTTCGCTGAGATTCGCCCTGCCACCAGCATGGTGGAGGTTTCAAAATTGATCTCCCCGGATATGCTCGTGGAGATTGAAGCCGAAGCGATTGTCGAGCAGTAACAGTGCCGCGTTCCCCTTTAAAGCACAAAAAATGAAGGCCAGCCGTTGCAGGCTGGCCTTGTGAGAAAGTTTTCTGCGAAGCAGAAGTTATTTCTTCGGAGCGATTGTGTCTTTTACGGCTTTGGCTACGCGGAACTTTACCACGGTCTTAGCCGCGATCTTGATGGGTTCTCCGGTTTGCGGATTGCGTCCCATGCGCGCTTTCCGGTTTGACTTTACCAAGCGGCCCAGGCCAGGAATCACGAACACACCCTGCTTCTTTGTTTCCTTGATTGCTGTTTCCGCCAGGTGTTCCAGGAACGCTGCTGCGGTCTTGTTGTTCGTTTCCAGTTTCTCAGCCATATGACGGACGAGTTGGGTCTTGGTCATGCCAGATGCCATCTTTCCTCCTTGAGCACTGCGTCAAATATTGCGCACTAGTCTGTGCACTCTCGGCTATATTACATCACCAAAGAGGCGTTGCAAGCGTTTTCACCTGATTTTATGCGGGTTTTTTTAAGGTGGCTGTGGAAAACAGGCATGAATAGCGGGGATTCATGAACCCTCGATTCGGCGTCCCGGCACACCCCTCTTGCCGGCCGAACTTTAAAGTGATGCAAATCTCCGCGCACCCTTCGGCACAGGGACGGACTGACCTGGCCCGATCCCCTGTTCGCGGCAGACGCAGCTTCATGCCGAAGCGACAGAATAGAAGCTGAGGACCGCGTCACCCTGCCGCAGGATTCGATGGCGGCGCAATGAACCAAATTCATTCCCGGGGTCAAAGTGCTTATCGTGTT
>DASTPO010000364.1:0-3794 GCA_035762225.1 Candidatus Angelobacter sp. | reverse complement strand
ATGAGATTGCCACGCCCATTTTCCATCAACAAGTTACCGAAGGACAGTTTTTTTAGCAGGCCATGTTGCCAAGCGCGAGACCGGGGTTTTATCGGGATCGTGAATTCGTACCGAGCGATCAGGAAGTTTGCACAGGAACATTGCGGGTCGGGTAAAAAAACAAAGCGGCCGGGACTTGAGCCCAGCCGCGTAAAGCATTTATTCGAGGATTAGTGTGCGGCGGGTGCCGAACCGGTAACCTGCAACACCATTTGCGTTCCGCTATCCAGCTTTACATTGCGATTGGCGGAGCTGAGCACAGATCCCTGCGCGCCGCCGGCTGCGGCAGGCGTCAGCGCGATACCTTGCAAGCCAACAACACCGCGGCTGGTTGAGTTCAACGTGCCACCGGCCGTTGCGCCAATGCCATTGTTGACCGTTCCGTTAACCGCGCCCGTGGTTGAGTTGGCCACCGAACCCGCGGCATTGGTTGCGCCTCCGGCAACCGAATTGACGGTGGAAGTGGCTCCGCCCACAGCGCCGCCCATTGGCGAGGGGCTTGCGCTTCGACCGCCGCCCATGGCGCTTCCACTGCCGCTGCCCGCACCGGCGCCGACGTTGCCACCATCATCGCCTGCAACCGAAAGCATTCCCTGTACCGGCGGCGCCAAAGCCTGGATCACGCCGCTGAAAGCGACTTCCTGGCCGCCTTTTACCATCGCCTTGTCGAACACAATACCCAGCTTCGACTCGGCGTTATCCTTGGTCTTTGCCTGGGCTTCCGTGACGTGCCCCACCAGTTTCGACCCTTTATGCAAAACCACCTTGCCGTCTGCCTTCACGTCCTGAGTCAGCTTGGCGGTTACCTCGTCACCCGACTTGGCTTTTTTGGCATCCACCGACTTGCTGAGTTCGGCTTGCAACGTGGTGCCGCTCGCGAGCATGGCGCCGGAGTTATTGGCGCCCGACGCAGCCGTTCCCGCTGCGTTGCCGCCGGCGGAAGCGGACTTCTGTTCATTCTTTTTGCTTTGCTGGTCCTGCGATGCCTTTACGTTGGCCGACGAATCAACGTTGGCGGAAGCGCCTGGCGTTTGCGCGCTCTGGCTGGCGCTTGCGTTGGCTCCCGTCTGGCCTGGGTTGACCGAGGCGTTCCCCGCGGCTGATCCATTGGCTGATGTTTGGGCCACAGCGCCCAGAGTGAGCATGCCTGCCGTTAATGCCGAAATCCACAAGTGCTTCATGGTCATTGTTTCTAATCGCTCCTTTGTATTTGCGGACGAAATGGGAACCACACAGGGCCTTTTGACGCTTCTGTTGAGATGCAATTTTTGTAAAAAACGTCTACTCTGGATAGTTAACTTCATTCAATTCAAGACGTTAGATCGATACTAGACTTTTTTACACAGTTCGACATCTAACACCAGAGCTGCTGGTGCCCTGGAATTCTGAAGTGGTGTAATCTTTTTGAGAAGAGGAACAGCGTTTTGAGTACACAGGAAAAAGTCCTGATTGTGGAAGACGAAGAGAACGAGCGGTCAGGAATGGCCGAACTCGTCTCCGCGTGGGGCTATCGAACTGACACGGCGAAGGATGGCCTTGAGGGACTGGAAAAGGTGGCAACCTGGTCTCCGGGGATCGTGATTACCGACTTCAGGATGCCGCGCATGGACGGCATGGAGTTGCTGCAACGCCTCGCCGACCAGCCGCAGAAAATCGCGGTGGTGCTGCTCACGGCCCAGGGCAGCATTGACGTCGCGGTGGACGCGATGAAGGCCGGCGCCTATGACTTTATTCAGAAGCCGGTGGACCCGGCGCGTCTGCGGCAGATCCTGCAGAATGCCGCGCGGCAGCGCGGTACGGCAATAGAACTTGAAGCCACAAAACGCAAGCTGCGCGATACCGGATTGTTTGGGCAGATGGTGGGCGCGTCAAAAGAGATGCAGGAGATCTTCCACCTGATTGAGATGGTAGCGCCCAGCACCGCGTCAGTGTTGATTACCGGCGAGAGCGGCACGGGGAAAGAGATGGTAGCGCGCACCATCCATGACATGAGCCCGCGCAAGAACAAGCCGTTTGTGGCCATCAACTGCTCGGCCATACCGGAGACGCTGATCGAAAGCGAGATTTTTGGCCATGAAAAGGGCGCGTTTACCGGGGCCATGGAGCGCCGGGCGGGCTGCTTTGAGCTGGCTGAAGAAGGCACTCTGCTGCTGGATGAGATTGGCGAGATGCCGGCCGCAACCCAGGCGAAACTGTTGCGCGTGCTGGAAGACCGCAAGCTGCGCCGGCTGGGCAGCAAAGTTGAAACGCCGGTTGACGTGCGCGTGCTGGCCGCGACCAACAAAGTTCCTGAAGAAGCGGTGGCCAAGGGCGAGCTGCGCGGTGATCTTTATTACCGGCTGAACGTCTTCAACATCCATCTGCCTCCGCTCAGGGAACACAAAGACGATGTGCCCCAGCTGGTGAGCGCGCTTCTGGCTGACATGAACGCAAAGCACGGTCGCCAGGTGGCCGGCGTGAGTGACACCGTCATGCAGATGTTCCAGGGCCACAACTGGCCGGGCAACGTGCGCGAACTCCGCAACACCATGGAGCGCGGCGTGATTGTGTGCGATGGATCTCTGGTTGAGGTGCGGCATCTGCCTCCAAATTTCGGCAACGCAGGCATCAAGGTGTCCGCCGCCAGCGGCGAGGGCATCCGCCTGGACGTGGGGACTACTGTAGGCGAAGCGGAGAAATTGTTGATCCTGAGGACCCTGGCAGCCAGCAACAACAACAAGACGCGGGCCGCTGAAATTCTAGGCATCAGCCTGAAAACGCTTCATAACAAGCTCAAGGAATATGGCAGCGCCGCCGCGGTGGCCAGCGAAGCCGCGAACTGAATTCGGGCTTTGCATTTGCCGTAACGATGGCTGAATATTGATAAGTGCCTGCGGTATAACACCCTGGGCCAGAAGCGATCCATGCCTGCTTTGCGCCTGAAAACCAAGCTGGTCTTTGCCATCACCGCCATGGTGGTGGCGATCGTGGCTACGCTCTCAACACTTTATGTTTATGAAGTGGTGCGGCAGCGGATCCAGCTGGCGGCCGACCTTTCGCAAAACATCGCCTCCCAGCTCTATTCGGTTTCTCATGGCGCGTTTGAAGCGGACCTGACCGGACTCAAAGTGGACCTGCATGACCCGGTCCAGGTGGAACAGATCTGGCAGGAAGAGTTGCAGACTGACTGGGTGGTAAACAAGCTGCTTGAGTCGGCGATCGGCGATTCCAAGCTGGTGTATGACGCCGCCATCGTAGACACCAACGGCGTGGCGATTCTCCATACCAACCCCAACCTGCTGGGACAAGTCATAGCTCCGCGTGAGGACTTTGATTCATTTCTGCACTCCGGCATCCGCAAACAAATGCGCGCGGTCTATGGGCCGATACAGATCTATGACCGGCGGCTGCCCATTTTGCGCGGCGGCCAGGCGTTTGGCGAAGTGCGGGTTGGCGTTGCCACCACGCTTCTGCGCGACGAACTGCGTCCGCTGGTCCAGAAAGCCATGGAGATTTCGGGCGCCTCCATCCTGGTATGCCTGCTGATTTCAGCCGGACTTTCCAATCTGGCGTTGCGACCACTGGCCGCGATCAGCCGTCGCCTGGACCTGATCAGTTCCGGTAAAGCTGAGCTGCCGGAGAGCACCTCAAAGCGTTCCGACGAATATGGCACGGTTTCGACCAAGATTGAGCGGCTGGGCCGCCAGATGCGCGACGTAAAGGAAGTCTTTTCGGCATTGAAGGAGAACCTGGACCAGATGATGGCCAACCTTCAG
>DASTPO010000363.1:0-4496 GCA_035762225.1 Candidatus Angelobacter sp. | reverse complement strand
TTGCTCCAGATGAGAGACCACGCGATCGGTCTCCTGCAACGAGCTTCCGGCGGGCATGAGATAGTCGACGATAAAGCCGCCTTCATCCATCTCCGGCAGCAGGTCAGAGCCAAGCGCCAGGAATGAGGCCACGGAGACCACAATCAATACCGCAGCCCCAATCAGCAAGAACCAGGGATGTTCCAGCGCGCGGCGCAGCCAGCGATCGTAAAAATCAATGACGCGGCGGAAGAAGCCGGTCATGGTGGCCTCTTCAGCAGCCATGAGCCGCTTTACCTCTTCGTCCGGATCGAAGTTTTCATCCCTTGCCGCCGGTTCAGAGCCACCACTCTCTGCCGTATCAGATTCCGCAGATTTTTTCCGGCGCAGAAGGTACAGGCTCAAAGTCGGAGTCCAGGTGAGCGCCAGTACCAGAGAGGTAAGCAGCGCGGCGCACATGGTGACGGCCAGCGCGCGAAAGAAGGTGCCATTGACGCCGGTCATGGAGATCAGCGGCAGAAAGACGACGATGGGCGTGAGCGTGGACCCAATCAGCGGAACGGTAATTTCCGCGAGCGCGCTTTCCACAGCTTCAACTCGCCCCTCGCCGGCATCACGATGGAGAACAATGTTTTCCACCACTACGATCGCGTCATCAATCACCAGGCCCACGGCAGCGGCCAGACCACCCAGGGTCATGAGATTGAAGCTCTGCCCCAATAGCTTGAGCGCGATGAACGTGACAAAAATAGTGACCGGAATCACCAGGCCGGCGACGACGGAACTGCCCCAGTCGCGCAGGAAGACCACCAGCACGATGGCGGAGAGAATCAGGCCCAGGAGGATGGCGTCCCGCACGCTCTTGATGGAATCCTGCACGATCCCTGACTGATCATAAAAAGGCGTGAGCTTCACTGCCGGCGGCAAGGAGGCACGAATGCGATCAACTTCGGCGTGGACCTCATTGGCCACCACCACGGTATTGCTGTCAGGCTGGCGATTGATGTTGAGCACCACGGCCGGCTTGCCATTGGCCCGGACCAAAGTATAGAGCGGCTTGACCGACTGTTGCACGGTGGCGACATCGCCAATGCGGATAGGAATTCCCGTTTGCGTGCTCTTCACCACGGTTTTGGCCAGATCATCGACGGTCTGCGCCTGGCCGCTCACCAGTCCCAGCACCAACTGATGGTTGCGCTCAAACAAGCCGGATGAATCCACCAGGTTGGTGGCCTTCACGGCATTGAGAATGTCTGTGACCGTCACCGAAGTTTCCAGCATCTTGGCCGGACTGGGCATGATCTGGAATTCAGGCTCAGCACCGCCCTGGACGATCACGGTGGCGACGCCGGTCATGCGATTCAGCCGCGGCGCAATATCGTAGGTGGCCATTTCCCAAAGCTGGTTTTGCGGAACAGTATCGGAGGTGAGGCTGTAGCCAAGAATGGGGAACGATGCAAACGTCATCCGATGGCTCTGTATCTTGGTGCCCTGAGGCAGTTCGGGCTCAACTTTCGAGAGAGCAGCATCCACCAACTGGAGCGTCTGAAACATGTCGACCTGCCAGTTGAACGACAGATCTACTTCGGCCGAACCGCGGCTGGTGATGGAACGCACGGTCTCCAGGCCCTGCACGCTGTTCACGGCCTGCTCCACGGGGCGGGTGATGGTGACCATCATCTGGTCAATGGGCATCACGCCGTTATCAATGCCAATCACGATGCGGGGAAAATCAGTGGAGGGGAAAACCGAAACCGGGATGTTAAACGCCTGATACCCGCCGACCAGGGCCACCACAATGATCAGAAAGATGACCGATTTGGAATTGCGGGCGAACCAATGCTGTTTGGGCGGGGCCTTTGCCGCAACGTTGTTGGTGACCTTAGCTTGATCCGCCATTCGGCCTAGTCCTTTTCGCCTTTCGACTTTGCAGGACTGTCTTTTTTGGGCTTGGCTTTATCGGTGTTGCTGTTATCGGACTTGCCCTTTGCGGCGTTGCCTTTCTCGTCTTTTGCGGAATCGTCCTTGGACGAATCGTCTTTGGCATCATCGCCCTTGGCTTCTTTGTCGTCTTTATCCTCGGCCTCGGGCTTTTCGATCTTCACTTTGGTCTTGTCGGGAAGCCCGTATGCTCCCTGCGTCACCACCACTTCGCCGGGCTTAAGGCCGGAGACAATCTGCACCTGTTGGCCACTCTGGATTCCGGTTTTCACGTCCCGGCCCTGAACATGGCTTTGCGAATCCACCACCATCACCTGGGCGGCATCTTCCTTGGCATTCAACAACGCCGAACCGGGTATCACCAGCGCGTCTTTGATGGTCTGCGCGGTGATGGCAACTTGCGCGGTCATGCCGGGACGCAATTGCAGGCCGGTGTTGGCTGCCTGCACCCAGATTTCAACCGTGGTGCTGTTGGGGTCGAGCGCGGGACTGATCAGGGAAATCTTCCCGGCCATTGGTTTTTCCAGGCCTGCCAGCGAAATAGCGGCGGGGTCGCCTTTGTGCAGCTGCAAGGCATCGCTCTGGGGAACATGCGCCTTGGCGATAATCTGCGATATGTCCATTACCGTAAGCAGTGGAGCCGAGGTAGAAGCCATCTCACCAGGGTATAGCGGGCGATCAGTGATATATCCGTTGATCGGGCTGCGGATTTCGGTGTAACTCAGCTGTGCTTCCGCGTTCATTAACTTGCCTCTGGCCGAGGTCAGCTGCCCGTTCGCAGTTTTTACCGCTCCCTGCTTGCCCACCGCGTTCAGTCCTTCAAGGTGCTTTCTCGCCAGGTTGTAAGCGCTCTTGGCCTGCGCCAGCGAGACTGCGGCTGCGTCCAGGTCTTTGCGCGGCAGCGCGCCTTGCTTGAACAGGTCTTCACGGCTGCTGTAGAGCTTCTGTTGCGCCTCCAACTCCTGCTGCGCGGTCTGGACATCGAGCTCCGACTTGGAAACTTCTTCTGGGAGCGTAGCTCCCATGCTGGTGTTGTAGGTGGCTTCGGCTTGCTCGTAGGCGCCCTTGTTGTCCAGGGCGTTGGCGGCGATGTCGCGGTTTTCCAATACGGCCAGCAGCTGCCCTTGCCTGACTTTCTGGCCGCGGGTGACATAGAACTTCTTGACCGGCGCGCTGATCTTGGGAGTGATGGCCGATTGCAAGACCGGGAAAATAACTGCTTCAGTGTTTACGATGCGGGAGATATCGGCCTTGCCCGCGGGCGCGGCCTGCACGTTGACTTCCGGCTCTTCTTCCTTATCGCCTTTAGAGCAGCCGGCCAGCGCCAGGCAGAGAACGGCCCCGCCGACGGCCCACATTTTTATTTGAGCAACCCTGCTCTTGTGTCTGGAGTATTCCATAGATTTTTACGAGCTACATTGTACCTGTGAGCGTTTGCAGGCCGGCCAGCGCGGTGCGCGCGCGGACCACGCCATCATCGAAAGCATTGCGGGCCGCCGTGAGGGTGTTTTGCGCGTCCACCACCTCCAGCACCGTCGATTCCCCGCCTTGATAACGCAAAGTGGTTAGACGAAGGCTCTCCGCTGCCAGGTCGGCCGAACTTTTCAACAGTTCCAGCTCTTCCCGCGCAGCCTGCGCTTCGGCATATAGCTCACGCATGTCAGCCTGCAATTTTCTTTGCGCCAGGGATAGCTCACGCTCCGCCTGCTTGCGCTTCAAACCGGCCTGCACGATCTTGCTGCGCGTGGCACCCCAGTTCCAGATGGGAATATTCAGCGTGGCCGCGACCGAGTAGCCCAGATTGCGCGTGCCGTCGGGCTCGTGGGCGGCAAAGTGCGGGGAATCAATGCCGTAAAAATAATCGAGGGTCAGCGTGGGGAAATATGCGCTTTGGGCCGAAGTGAGATCAAATCTTGTTGCCTGAAGACTGGCGGTGGAGGCGCGCAGGTCAGGATTCCTAGTCTGAGCGGCCTTCATAAAGTCTTCCAGGCTGATGAGAGGAGGCGCCAGCTGCATGTCATCGACCACGGCAAAATCAAGGTTGAAGTCGGGGAAGATCAGCACGGCGAGGTCCAGGCGGCTTTTGTCCATGGCGAGCCTGGCTTCACGCAGGTCACGCTCGCGATCATTGGCCTGAATCTGCGCTTTGATTACGTCGGCGTGGGCGACTTCCCCGCCGTTCTCCAGCTTTTTACTCAGTACCAGGAAGCCCTGCGCTTCGGTTGCGGCCAGCTGCGCGTTGGCGTACTTGCGCTGGCCGGAAATCAGTCCGTAGTAGGCCTGCACCACGGTCACCACCAGGCCGCGCTTGGCGATCTCCGCCTTGGCGCGCGCCACGGCTTCAAGCGCCCGGGCGCGGCGATAATCAGAGAAATTGCCCAGCCCCACCGACTCATGCACGTTCCCCTGGCTCAAGTATTCATGAACAGTGTTGTTGGCGATAAACACGCCTGAGGCCGTTCCGTTGGGCTCGGTATAAATAAACTGATTGTTGTAATTGACGCTGGGCAGCAACGCGGCGCGTGCCTGGACCTTGTCCTCATGCGCCACGCCCTGGTCGGTGAGCGCCGCCTGAA
>DASTPO010000362.1:0-8461 GCA_035762225.1 Candidatus Angelobacter sp. | reverse complement strand
TGTGCGGAATCTTTGGACAAATCGGCGATCGACCCGCGGACGAAAAATGCGGGCTGGAGCTTCGCCACCGAGGTCCGGATGATGGCGGCGTAAAGTATTTTGCCTTGCCTCAGGGCTCGGTGTGGGTAAGCCTGCAACATCGCCGTCTCTCGATCATTGACCTTTCTTCCGCCGGCCATCAGCCCATGTGCAATGAGGATGAGTCGGTCTGGATCACCTTCAACGGAGAAATTTACAACTTTCAGCAGCTGCGTGCCGAACTGGTTGCGGCCGGCCATGAATTTCGGTCCCATACTGACACGGAAGTGATTGTCCACGGGTATGAAGAATGGGGCATTGACGTTGTTGGCCGGTTGCGCGGCATGTTTGCCTTCGCTCTGTGGGACCAGCGCCGGAACCGCATGGTTCTCGCCACGGATCATCTCGGCAAAAAGCCGCTTTTTTATTCGCACGATGGGCGAAAATTTGTGTTTGCGTCAGAGATCAAGGCGATCCTGAAGGCGGGCGTTCCCGCTGACCCTGATCCGGTTGCCCTCCACGACTACCTGACCTACCTCTATTTCCCTTATCCTTCCACGGCTTTCAAGCATGTGCGCAAGATGGCGCCGGGCTCGGCCATGGAAGTGAGCGTCGCCCATGACGGTGAACTGCGCAAACGGGTCTGGAAGTATTGGGACGCCGCGGAAACAGCGGGAGCTGCGTCCCGGCTTTCTGAAAACGACCTGATCGACCAGGCGCGCGACCTCATGGAAGAAGCCGTCAAGCTGCGGCTTATCAGCGATGTCCCGCTGGGCCTTTTTCTCAGTGGCGGCCTTGACTCCAGCGCCATCACTGCGTTTGCCTCCAGGAACAGCGCGGAGCAGGTCAAGACCTTCACCATCGGCTTTGCCAACAGCAAGTTTTATGACGAGCAGCCGGTCGCCAATCTGGTGGCCAAAAAATTCAGGACCGAGCACCACATCCTTCAGGCCGATGAAGCCTGCGCCGACTACATGACCAAGGTCGTCCGCCATTTCGACGAGCCGTTCGGCAATCCCACGGCGATCCTGGAATACATCATCACCAAGCTGATGCGGAAGCATGTGACGGTGGCCATCTCCGGCGATGGCGGCGATGAACTCTTTGGCGGTTACGTGCGCTATGCCGGCGCAGCGCTGGCCCGCGGCTATCGCCACTTGCCCCAGTTCGTTACCAGGGGGCTGGTCTCGCGGCTTTCGTCCTTCATGCATGACGCTACCGATGGACGCCACGGCTTCCGCCGCATCCGCGAGTTTGCCCAGTCCGCATGGCAGGCGGAAGAAGATATGTACATCGACTGGGTCGGTTATTTTTCTGAAGCGGAGAAACAGGACCTCTACGCTCCCGAATTTGCGGCGGCGGTGGCCGGCCGGGATTCCGGGGATTTCCTGCGTCAATTCTTCCGTCGCGGCGCGAAACTGGAGCCTCTAAGCCGGCTCGGCTATGTGGATTCAGCCTCATTCCTGTGCTGCAACTGCCTGGAATACGCCGATCGCATGTCAATGGCGAACTCGCTCGAAGTTCGCGCGCCCTTCACCGATTTTCGTTTGCTGGAATTTGCCATGCGTTTGCCGGACAACATGAAGGTTCGCCGCATGACCACCAAGTGGATTACCCGGCAGGCCATGCGCGACGTTTTACCGCGCGAGGTCTTGGATAAGAAAAAGATGGGCTTCAATCCTCCGCTGCCGCAATGGATCAATGGCGAGTTGCAGCCCATGATCCGTGAATTTCTCTCGCCGCAAGCTGTGGCCAAAAGAGGTATTTTCCGTCCTGAAGCGGTGCAGACGCTGCTGCGGGATCACCGGGAAAACCGCCGGGACAACGCGCTCAAGATCTGGGCGCTGCTGATGATCGAGGTATGGCAGCGCATGTACTTCGACAAGGAGTCGGAAGATACGGTAATGGATACCGCGCTGGGTGGTTCGCGGCGCAAGCCCAGCGTTCCGGTGGGCGTTGCGGAAAAACCGAAGTCTGAAGTGGTTTATATCCGGTAGGAGTAGAAGTGACTGGGATCTTAGTGATGCAATACGGCGGACTGGGAAGCGTCGCCAGGCTGGTGTTCTGGCTGGCTGCGTTCGCGCTGGTTTACGTCTATGCGGGATATCCGCTGCTGCTGGCGTTGGTCGGGATGTTTGTTCGCCGCCGGCGTCCTGAGCCGGGCTACTGCCCCCGGATTTCCGTGCTGGTCGCCGCCTACAACGAAGAGGAAGCCATCGGCCGCAAGATCCAGCAGACCCTGGCGCTGGAATATCCGGCGGACAAGATTGAAGTCCTCATCCTCTCCGACTGCTCCACCGACCGCACCGACGAAATCGTCCAGGCAATTCCTGATTCGCGCGTGCGGCTGGTCCGGATGGCGGAACGCCGCGGCAAGACCCATGCGCAGAACCAGGGAATCCGGCAGGCCGGCGGCGACGTGGTTGTTTTTTCCGATGCTACCGCCATTTATCACTCCAAAGCGTTGCTCTACATGGCGTGCAACTATCAGGATGCTTCCGTCGGCGCGGTCAGCGGGCGTTACCAATATTTTGATCCAGGAGATCAATCGCCCACCGGGCTGGGCAGCGTAGCTTTCTGGAATTATGAAAACATGATCAAGAAGCTGCAATCGCGCATTCGCACCATCACCGGATGCTGTGGCTGCATTTATTCGGTGCGCAAAGCGGCTTACACGGAGCTGGCGGCCGACGTCATCAGCGACCTGGTGCAGCCGCTGCAGGCCATCAGGAAGGGGTACAAGGTCGTGTTTGAGGACCGCGCGCTCGCCTATGAGGAGACCACGCAATCGACCGCGGAAGAATTCTCCATGCGCGTGCGCGTGGTGACCCGTGCCATGCGGGGACTGTTGAGTGTTTCCGACCTCCTCACGCCATGGAAGTTTGCGTGGCCGTCATTTCAGCTGTGGTCGCACAAGGTAATGCGCTGGATGGTGCCGTTGTTCCTGATTGCTCTGTTTACCGGCAACCTCTTCCTGCTGGACTTGCCGTTTTATAAAGCCGCCTTTGCAGCGCAACTTTTCTTTTACGCTGCCGCCATTGTGAACATGCTTGTTCCCATGCATCGCGGCTGGAAGCCGCTGGGTATTCCGCTGTTCTTCTGCACCTTGAACGCCGCGGCGCTGGTCAGCATGGTGGAGATTTGCCGAGGCCGTAAATACGTAACCTGGCAGACTGTGAGGGCGCGCCGATGAAAATTGAATTTCTCACCCAGGAAGACTCGCTCTATATACTGCCCTTCTTCGAAGAGTTTCTGCGCGACTATTCTTCCGAATTCGAGATCACCCGGATCTCCTGCTGCCGGGCCATGGGCAAGCGGTCGCGGGTGCAGCTTTTGCGCGAGCTCAAGTGGCTTTATGGCGCCACCGGGTTGGGCAAGCTGCTTCTCCAGGCGGGCGCGGCCAGGCTGCTGTCATTGCTGCCGCGTGGCCGCTCAGCTTCGCGCTATTACTCGATAGCCCAGCTGGCAAAGGCTTACAGCATTCCCCATGAAACGGTTGCCAATCCCAACCAGCCGGAGTTCACGGATGGATTGCAGCAGCGTTCTGCTGACCTGCTGATCTCAGTGGCATGCCCTTACATCCTGAAAGAAAAGGTCCTGGCAATCCCGCCGCGCGGGTGCATCAATATTCACCACGCGCCCCTGCCTCGTTATAAAGGCATGATGCCGACCTTCTGGCAGCTTTATCACGGTGAACAGCAACTGGGCGTCACCATCCATTACATGGCGGCGAAGGTGGATGAAGGCGATGCGTTGTTGCAGGAATCGCTGCTGGTAACACCGGGAGAAACGCTGCACCAGTTGATTCGCCGTTCCAAGCGCCATGGCGCGCACTGTATGGCCAAGGTTGTGCGCAGCCTGCAGGCAAATGCGGCGGTGCCGGTCCAGATGGACCATGCCCAGGGGAGCTACTTTACCTTTCCCCGGCGGGAAGAGGCGCTTGAATTCCGGCGCAGAGGTTTACGCGCAATTTAGCGAAAGGTTGAATGCGAGCCAGACTGTTCACAAGATCGACGCTCAGAGCCAGAGGCAAGATGTTCTGGGCCGGCCTGCTCCGCGCATTCGGCGTGCTCCCGCTGGCAAAGACCCTGGTGCGCCGGCGCGGCGCCATTGTGTTGACGTTCCATCGCGTGTTGTCGGATGACGAGTTGGCGCAGACGGCCTCGCTGCCGGGAATGGTGGTCCGCCGGGAAACATTTTCCGCCTTCCTGAAATACGCCGCGGAACACTGCCAATTTCTCGACCTGCGCCGAGAACCGGACTGGCAGCGGAGCACAAAGCTCAAGCTGGCTGTCACTTTTGACGACGGCTGGTTTGACAATGCCACTTCCGCACACCCGATCGCCCGCGAACATCGGGCGCCCATGGTCATCTTCATTGTTCCGGAAAAGACCGGAGCGGAGTTTCCTTTCTGGCCGGAGCGAGCTGTAACAGCGCTGGATGAAAGCCTTTCCACTGAAGGAGAACGACAAAATCCGGGCTATATCGAGCAGACGATTGAAACGCTGAAGGGGCTGACCGCCGACAAGCGCAACCAGCGCATCGACCAGATGGCTTCCGACCGCAAGACGGAAATGTCGGCCGGCCATGTTGATCGCACCATGACATGGGAACAGATTGCGCAGCTTCGTCGTGAAGGCGTGACCTTTGGCTCGCATACCAGCACGCATGAGATTCTCACCGCTATTCCGATAGCCCAGGCGGAGATTGAGATTGCCGGTTCGCGCGAGCGGATTGAAGAAAAACTTGGCGGAACTTGCGACCTTTTTGCTTATCCGAACGGTGATTGCTCTACGCAAGTGCGCGAATCAGTGCAGCGCGCTGGTTACAAACTGGCCTTCCTGAACCAGGACCCCGGCGTCTGGACCGAACGCACCGATCGCTTTAGCGTTCCCCGGGTCAACGTCTGCGAATATCATCTGGTGGATGAAAGCGGCAATTTCTCTCCACTCATCTTTGAGTATGCCGTGGTCTGGAGCGCTGCCAAGGGGCTGATGGCGACGATAAGGAAGAATTTTCTACGCCAGCTTCGCAGCAGGTTCTTTCAGAGTTTGGCTCCGGGAGCGGGTGGGCAATCGGGCAAGAAGCAACTCGAGAAATCATCCTGATCTCCGCCGGTTGCGCCGCCATTCAGCATTTCCCAAAGATAATCCTTCGAGTTAGCGCGGCTTTCTTCTGGCCATCATTTCCCTGTACACGGCTATCAGCTGCTGGATCATGGTTTCAGCGCTGAAGCGGGTTTTTGCCTCAACCCGGCCGGCCTCGCCGATCTCTGCCGCCCGCGCCGGATTGCGCAGCAGGAAGAGGAGCCGCTCCGCGGCCGCCGCATCATCTTCTGACGCCACCAGAAATCCGTTCTCGCCTTCGCGGATGGCCTCGGGGTTGCCGCCAACGCGAGTCACCACCGCGGGTACACCGCACGCCATGGCTTCCAGCAGAGCATTGCAAAAGCCTTCGCTGCGCGAGAGCAGGCAGAAGGCCTGGCTCATCTTAAGCAGCGGCGTCGGGTCTTCGACAAACCCGAGCAGCTTGACGTTGTTTTCCAATCCCATGGAGCGGATCATTCCCTGTATTTCCGCGGAAAAATCCTTTTCATAGAGGCTGCCGACGATCAGGAACACAGCGCCCGGCAGCTCACGGCAAACGCGCTGCGCGCAGCGCACCAGAACGTCAATGCCCTTGATGCGGCGCACGTTGGCCACACAGGTAATGATGTGGGAGGCCCCGGCCCATTCGGCGCCGGCGAAAGGATTTGTGCCCTCAACCGCGGCCAGCTGCGGCAGGTCCACGCCGTTGTAAACCACTGAAACCTTGGCCGGATCAATGCGGTCCTGATCGATGCAAAAGCGTTTGACCTCTTCCGACACTGCCAGCACGCGATCCGAGATCCGGTTTACCAGGCGGTAGGCCAGGCGATGTTTGGTCTTGCGCAGAATCCCCATGTCGCGACGGGACGAGAGCAGGGAAGCGCCACTGAGCTTGGCCACCAACCCGCCCCAGAGGTTTGAGGTCTCGAAGTACGTCTGCACGATGTCAATTTTTTCCTCGCGAATCAGCCTGCGCAGCGCGAAAGCCGCCTTCCATGCGCCAAGGTGATAAACCCGACGCCAGGGGAAGACGTGCAAGGGGACGGTAATGCTTTTGCGGATCTCGGGGTTGATGCGAAAGGTCGCGATGGAACAACGCACCAGCTCAGGAGGCAGCAGCTGCACCACCTTGAGCAGGTTGCTTTCTCCTCCACCCCGCGCCATCAGGTGGTCGATAAGGAATAGGACATGGGGCGGACGTTCGCCTCGCTCGAGCGCAAGTGTGGCTTCTGCCGTTGAAACCTCGGCAGCCGGGGCCTCCTTGGAGTTCCAAACCTGGGGTGAAAATCGTTGCATACTATCCGTCGATTAGCAGACTATCAACGATCTCTGCCGGAAAGCGATCTTTTGATACTGCAATTGTGTAACCATTGAGCCTTGGCCGCATACTAGTTGGGGGAAGTTCGACTGCACGTGCTCGGCCTCGCAGTTCATCCAAAGCCATAATATAGGGAAGTTCCTGCAATTGTTTTCATAGGCGAGCAGATTGCCGGTGCTATCTGATTGCTTTTGTACGGCTTATTTTGGCCCTCCTCGTGCACATTTTCAAACTGATTACTGCTGCCAGCTTGCGCTGAAGTCTGTGGCCCTTCCGGGCACATGCGCTTGGCGAGCAGTAACGACAAGCGACAACTTTGACGGGTGGGATCACAAGTGAAAAAGTTTACCTATTTCTTCGTCGGCATTCCTCTGATAACAATTTGCGGAGGCGCGCTGGCCGGGACCGTGGAGCTGCATGAAGCGGTTTCGACCTACGTCCAGCGCCTCAGTTCTTTTCCTGAATCGGGCAGCCTGATCGTGCTGGGTTCAGTTCTTATTGTCGGTGCAAGCTTCCTGCGCCGCAGACGAGCTGCGCGCAGCCGCTAGCTCTCTTCAGACACAGCCAACGGTTCCCGCTGTATTCTGAAACAAAAGCCCTCCAAACGGAGGGCTTTTATCATTTTGGGCTTCCGGCGTCCGGTTGTATTAGCGGGCATTTGCGGCCGCTTTGTAACGGTAGTAGTCCTTGTTCATCGCATCCTCGGCGGCGTTGAATACCACGCCTGCCAGCTTTCGGGGGTCGATCTGCGCCAGGACCTTGGTCAGCGCTTCGCGAGCCGTCTTTCTGGCCCGCACCACCACCATGACGCTCTCCGCCGGGGCCGCAATCAACTCAAAGTCGGCCAGGTTCAGGACCGGCGGACAGTCAATCAGCACCAAGCGGAACGATTCTGATGCCCATCCCATAAACTCTTTCCAGCGAGAGGTGGAAAACAGCTCTGAAGCCGAGGCCGATGTCTCGCCCGCGGGAAGGACATAAAGATTTGGCACATCGGTACGCAACACCGCGGACTGATAGCCGCAATCTTCTTCCAGAATTTTAGCCAGTCCCGGAGATTCGGGATCGCCCATGAGCCGGGAGAGTCCCTGCGTGCGCAGGTCGGCGTCCACCAGCAACACCGGCCAATCCTGGATATTGGCGTAACACAATGCCAGATTGAAGGCTGTGAGCGTCTTGCCCTCGCCCTGCATACCGCTGCTGATCACCAGCGAACGGGCGCCGGTGCGGGTTTGCTGTTTTACCAGCCGCGTACGCAATGTGCGATACGCTTCCACCGCAGCCTGCATCGCGGGATTGTACTGGGTGACCAGAAATGATTTTTCTTCCGTCCGCGGCAAGCGGATGGTTTGGCACTTTTCCAGCCTGCCGGCGGCCACCGCGGCTGCCACCTGGTGCGATTCCTTCAACGGTTGCAGCAGGTGCTTCAGGTCCACCTCGGGAGCATGTGCCGCCGCCGAGCCGTTGCTTTCGATGCTGTGCTTGAGAGATCCGACCAGCTCCTGTATGTCCACATTGGCCGTGGCCGGAGCCGGGTTGGGTTTTGGAACCGTTCGAGTTTCGTTGAAAAATTTGCTCATGCCGTTCTGTCCCGCCTTTTAAGTTTCAGAAAATGGTTGCTGGAACCCTTTATGAACCTGTTGCTGCCAGTCCAGCAGCCGGAAGAGAAGGCCCCTCGAGATTCCCGGAAGAAAGCTCCAGAAGCCCGATCTCTTCAGCCGCTTCACGCACAAAATCCGCGCCAAGTTTCTTTACCTGGCGGCGGCATCCGATCGCCAAGGTGTGGTCGCAAATCGAGTTGATCAACCGCGGCACTCCACTGGTCGCCCGATAGACTTCTTCCAGAGCCGCTGTGGTGAGCGGGCTGTCGCCGCGCAGTCCGGCAACGTGCAGGCGTTCCGCGATGTAAGCGCGACATTCCACCAGGGTCAGCGGGCGAAGCTTGGTGACAACAGAAATTCGCTGCCGCAATGCCGACAACTCAGGCTTCATCAACAACGGCATCAGCTCCGGCTGTCCGCACAGGATGACCTGCAAC
>DASTPO010000361.1:0-13254 GCA_035762225.1 Candidatus Angelobacter sp. | reverse complement strand
CGGATACCAGGATGTCGACCTTGCCATCCGTATCGTTCCAGATCTCGGGGCCGGTGGTTTCACGATGAATCTTTGGATTGGCGGGATTGGCAAACTGCTGCAGGATCACTGCGTTCGGAGTCTGCTTGAGCAACTCATTGGCCTTGGCAATCGACCCCTTGATGCCTTTCGGTCCGGGCGTGAGAACAAGCTCGGCCCCTAACGCCAGCAGGACGACGCGCCGCTCCTGGCTCATGGTATCCGGCATGACTAGAATCATGCGGTATCCCTTGCTCGCAGCGGCAAACGCCAGACCAATGCCGGTGTTTCCGCTGGTCGGCTCGATCAGCACAGTCTTGCCCGGCGTGATCCGCCCGGCTTTCTCAGCTTCTTCAATCATGCTGACGCCGATTCGATCTTTCACGCTGTGGCAGGGATTGAACCCTTCCAGCTTGACCACCACCGTGGCCTTGGCGCCCTTGGTGATCTTGTTGAGTTGAACCAGCGGCGTCCGCCCGATGGTCTTGGTTATGTTCGAATAAATATTCATCTCTCCACCTTTCATCGCTGTACGAAATCAGGCGTCCCGCGAGAGACTTATAAGATTAACCGAGTGGGACAAAGGAAGCAAAAAATCGCGCTACCCGGAGATGACGTGAGCTGTGCAGTAACTCGTCCCGAAATACGCCTGCACGTGATTGGTGCGTCGCTTCCAAATCAACCTAACGGCAAGCGCCTGCAACACTTACAGCAACCACACGGCGTTGCGCCGTTGTTGCTTAAACACCCGTTCCCGAGACGGGGCTGTCCTGTATATTCACACCATGGCTCTGCTCTCCGTACGCGGCGTGGTCAAGGTTTACCAGACTGACGATGGCATGTTCGGCAAGGCAAAGCGTGAGGTGCGGGCGGTGAACGGCGTCTCCTTTGACATCGAACAGGGCGAGACCCTGGGGCTGGTCGGCGAATCGGGCTGCGGCAAGACGACGCTGGGGAGAATGCTTCTCCGCCTGATCGAGCCTACCTCCGGCAACATTCATTTCAATGGACAAGATGTTCTGGCTGCCGGCTCGAGCGAGCTTCGCCGCCTCCGGCGTGATATGCAAATCATCTTCCAGGACCCATTTGCTTCGCTCAATCCACGCATGCGCGTCGAACAGATTGTGACGGAGCCTTTGATCATCCACGGCGAAATCAACTCGCCAGCGACCGCTCCAACTGACTCAACCCTGAAAACTCTTCAGCGCACCAACAAGGCCGCGTTACATCAGGCAGCTGCGGCAATGATGCAAGCCGTGGGGCTCGATGAATCCGCACTGCGGCGCTATCCGCATGAATTTTCCGGCGGGCAGCGGCAACGCATTGGAATCGCCCGCGCGCTGATTCTGCGTCCGAAGTTCGTGGTTTGCGATGAGCCGGTTTCAGCGCTCGATGTCAGCGTAGGCGCGCAGATCGTAAACCTGCTGAAGAAATTGCAGCGCGACTTCGGCCTGACCTATCTTTTTATCTCGCACTCCATGCCGGTAGTACGCTATCTGAGCGATCGTATCGCGGTGATGCGGCGCGGTGAGATTGTTGAGATCGGCCCTTCAGCGACGATCACCTCGAACCCCGGGCATGATTACACACGAACGTTGCTTGAGGCCACGCCCGAACCGGAATTCAAGATGGTGTAGGCGTGTGAAAATTCGTATGTCCTTGATGTCCATCTCTAAGATTACTTGTCTGTCAGTTGCCCTGCTCGCGCTCATGGTGGCGGGCTGCAAGCCCGCGCAGCCGTCGCACAAGACCCAGGTAGTTATTTTGGGTACAGGCACTCCGGTCCTCAATCCTGACCGTTCCGGGCCGGCCGTCGCGGTCGTCGTAAACGGTGCTGCTTACCTGGTGGACTTCGGTCCGGGCGTGGTTCGCCGTGCCGCGGCCGCTGCCCGCGACAAGCATATTGTCGCGCTTACGCCCCGCAACCTTAAGGTCGCTTTTGCCACGCACCTGCATTCTGACCACACCGCCGGCCTCTCTGACCTATATCTCAGCCCGGCCGTTGAAGGCCGCTTCGGGCCGCTGGAGCTTTATGGGCCTCCCGGCATTGCTGATATGGCGCGACACATCCAGGCCGCCTACGTAAAAGATGTGATCGTTCGCACCCAGGGCCTGGAACACGGCAACGCTAACGCCTACAGCATCAACGCCCACGAGATCGCTCCCGGAATTGTGTATCAGGATGCCAACGTCAAGGTGACGGCCTTCGCGGTCGAGCACGGAACCTGGGATTTCTCCTACGGATATCGATTTGATACCGCGGACCGCAGCATCGTGATCTCCGGTGACACCGGGCCTACGCGGAAAGTCGCGGCTGCTTGCCACGGTTGCGACCTGCTCTTGCATGAAGTGTATTCAACACCATGGTTCGAGCAGCGCCCTCCCGACTGGCAGAAGTATCACGCAACCTTTCACACCTCAGCCACTCAGCTGGCTGGGATTGCCGCCGAGGCCCGGCCAAATCAGCTTGTTCTCTACCATCAATTGTTCAGGGAATCGGATGATCCGGATGCAGTTTTGATCGACGAGATGCGGAAAGCCGGCTATAAAGGCGCGATCTCTTCTGCGCACGATTTGGACATTTACTGAGAGCTGCAATCTATTTCTGGCTTTTGCCCAGAAATCTTATACGCCCGTTGATGGTGCGATGATCAGTCCCGAAAAACGTGAGAAAACCGGGCGAGTTGATGATGTTGTTCACGACAGTGGGATTTTCGCGATTAGCGATATTGTCGACGCCGACGCGCGCTGCCCAGCGATAGCCATGAAAATTGAACTTCCGTTCCACGGTGGCATTCACGGTAAAGAAGTCGGGAAAGCGAAATTGCCCGGGGCCGGAAACAATCTGGCCAAACTGGTCGATGGTGGTAAACGTAAATCCAGAACGCCACAGCGTGGACCAGGCCAGATCGAATTTCTTGAGCTTCCACGGCAGCGGGTAACTGCCCCATCCCACGAACTGGTTGGGCGAGTCCCATGGCAGTGCGCCGCCGGCCTGGTTTCCCAGCAGCAGAGCGTCGATGGCGAAATCGACCGTCTCATTGGAGGTGGCCCGGGAGCGGGTATACGCAAACACAGCGGGATAACCGCGCTTCAAATCCCTGCGCAGCGTGATTTGCGCGGCATCGTAACGGTCTTTCTTGTTGCTGAGCAGTTGGAAGATATTTCCGGGCTGGCTTTCATAGTCCCAGCCATGAGTGCCGTGGCGGCTTAAATACTCCAGGCGCGCATAAATCCTGCCTGGGAGCCGGCGTTCAATACTCGCGCTCCAGTTGGTGAACCGCGGCATCGCCAGCAGCCGTGGATCGGCGATAAAAGTAGCGATAAACAACCTTGGATCGGTCCCGAAGAACTGGTCCGTGCGGGAGCCCTGCGCGCCATTGCTGGCCAGGGACAGATTGGAACGGTCGTAATAAACGCCAATGCCCGCGCTGACTTTGGTTTCACTGGTCTGGCTGACCAGGACTGTGCCGGCGATGCGCGGTGAAAACAAATCGCGGCCAAGAAAAGTGTCATGGTCCCAGCGACCGCCGGGCTCGATGATCATCCGCTGCACCGGCATCCAGCGATCTTGTATGTATGCGCTCGACTCCACCGTACTCAGTCCAAAACCTGGAGTATTGGCAAAGGTGACCTGGCGCGCGATGGCATTGTTGGCATCAAGGAACTGCACCGTTCCGCGATTGATGGCGGCATCATAGAGGACGCGGTCGGCGCGGCCGCCGACGGTGAACTGGTGCGTCCCCATCAACTTCCATGGGCGCAAAAACAGATTGCCGAAAGCCTGTGTGCGCGTGGAAATGTTGTTGTTGGTGACAAAATAATTTCCCGAACGCCCGGCAAACCCGAGCACGTAAGGCAGATCTCCCTGCGGTATTGATGAACTCTTGTTGCGATGGAAAGCCACACCGAACTCGACCAACGTGTCTTTGGCCAGCGTGATCTGGTCTTTCAGTCCCAGCACGTAAAGATAGCTATGGTTATGTACGGAGACGGAAACCGGGTCGAAGGGGGATATCCCCGTATTTTGGGAGTCCTGCATGTTGATGAGCGCATTGGTGGTCAGGACGTTGCCGGGTGTCAGGTTCATGCGCAGGCGGGCCAGATCATCGATTCGCCATATCCGGTTGGTGTCCGCGCCGTCCGGAAGCTCCTTGACGACGTTGTAGTCCGTCTCTCCCTCGTGCGATAAATCGAACCAGATTTTGTCGCGCACCAGCGGTCCGGAAAAATATCCGCGGGGCGTCCAATTGTTGATTCCGATCCCTTTGATGTGCTGCAGCGTAGGAACAAAGTCAGTGGCATTTACGCGGAAATGGTTGTCGCCATCCTGCAACTGCAGATCCACAAGACCGCCGGACCCTTTGCCGAACTGGGCCGAGTAGCGGCTGTTGCGGACCTCAATTTTGCGCAGCGAGTCCGGGTTCAGACGCATAGAAAGCGCCCCCGTAGCGGGCTGGCTGACCTCAAACCCATCCAGATAATCCTGGATCTCCTGCGTGCTGGCGCCGGCAATGTGAATCTGGCCGCCATCGCCAAGAACGCCGGGAATGTAACGCAACACATTGCGGTAATCGCGCGTGGTGGGATAAGGAATATTGGAAATGTCGGTTGCCGTGATCGATTGCGCGCTCGCGCTTTCCTGCGGATCGATTGGCGACGGCTGGGCTGTAACTTCGACTTCTTCCTTGTACTCCCGCACAGGCTGAAGTCGTACCTCAACAGGAGCAGTCTGCCCGGCAACAATTTCCAGGGAAGCGACTTCAGTGGTGTAAAAGCCCTGCTTTTCCGCCAAAACTCTGTAAGATCCAGGCGCCAGCTGCCGTACCAGTGCGCTGCCAGATGCCGTGGTGCGTTCCTCGGCCACAACATTGCCGTTCATCTGCACCACCACGATAACCTGCCCCAAGGGCTGGCCATTCTGGTCCATTACCGTCAATTGCAATTGGCCATGGGCAGGAGCGGCTTGCAGGGGTGGCGCAGGCAGACCTCTGGCCACGCTCCACCAGCAGCCGGAGCAGAGAAGCAGCGGCACAAGAATGCGTACCCGGGCGCTTGCAGACATTGGTATTGGCAGCCCCGCTGACGGACCCTATTCCGTAAATCCAGCAGGTACAAAGCTGCATTCATTGTAAGCGCGGTTCAGGGGCAATCGCCAGATCAATTGGCCGATGGCGTTGGGCCGACTGGCCACGTCACCGTCAGGCGATGAACAGATCCACTCCCGTGAGCAAGAGTGGTGCCCTGCAAATGCGGAAATGCTGGCGCGCACCCTACTCCGAGTGGGGATGGGGTGACGATTCCACCACGATTGGTTGCTGCTTCCGCAACTCAGGCTTACCGCCTTCAGCTTTTGGCTCAATGCGCTCGCTGGGGCGCGCGCGTTCGTCGAACTTGCCGAAGATCATCTTGCCCGCTGTGGTCTGGAGCACTGAGGTGACCGCGATATCGACGTTTTTGCCTATCAGCTTGCGCGCATTGTCCACGACCACCATGGTCCCATCGTCCAGATAGGCGACGCCCTGGTTGTACTCTTTGCCTTCTTTCAGGATGAAGACCCGCATGGTCTCGCCGGGCAGGACAATCGGTTTCAGGGCGTTGGCCAGTTCGTTGATGTTCAGCACCTCGACGCCCTGGAGTTGCGCGACCTTGTTCAGGTTAAAATCATTGGTGATGATTTTTCCCTCATAAACCTTGGCCAGCTCAATCAGCTTCAAGTCCACTTCGCGGACGGTGGGAAAATCATCTTCCACAATCTGCACGCTTACCGTGGCAATCTTCTGCACCCGCTGGAGAATATCCAGGCCGCGGCGGCCGCGATTACGCTTGAGTGAATCAGCGGAGTCAGCCACAAGCTGCAACTCACGCAATACGAACTGTGGAATCACCACCACGCCGTCTAGAAAGCCTGTTTCGGCGATATCGGCTATGCGGCCGTCAATGATCACACTGGTATCCAGGATTTTGAAGCTTTTGCGGCCCTGCTTCTCCGCGCCGAATATCCCGCCCAGAGCGGCCAGGTTCAGCAAGTCGCCTTTGTTGGCGCCAACGATCAAGCCGACATAGGACATCAACAGCATGACCAGCAGCATGAGGAAGCGCTGGGTTTCAGAATGGGTAATGCTGTTTTTGATGACAACGCTGAAGAGATAGGCGCCCAGGATTCCAAGGATGCTGCCGATGACGGCGCCGATCAGCCGCTTCAGGCTCACCACGCGCAGGCGCGCTTCAAACCACACGATCGCCAGGCCGATGGCGACGCCGGCGAGTCCAGCAATCCACGGGCTGAAATTTGCCAGCCCGAAGGGGCGCAGGTGATAACAGGTAACGCTAACAACAGAAATGAAAACGATACGAATAATAAGCAGGTCCATAAGGACCCTCCCGACCGGGGCCGCTGTCAAGGTAAACAGTTATGATTTTCGCAATACCCTAATTTAACTAGCCGCCCCCACAGCCTTTTCCAAACGCGGGGGGTAAAAGAGAATAAATATAATGCCCCCCAGAATTCAAGTTCGGGACAGTATACAACAGCTCACACCCTGTCCGTGCCACCTTGTTCGTTATCGACTAAGTAAATACTGCGCCCTGCTTTGTGATTGACCTGCCGGACACGCGCAATGCATCTTGTCACTATTGGGATTTTTTTGCTCCCTCTCTGCTCTGCGAACAAGTTGGCCGAAAGTAGATGAGCGGCCTGGTTCTCCCGGTGAGGGAGAGCCTTTTAAAGCCGGCGCTGAAAATCTCGGGGGAGAATAGGCGCCGGCTTTAATAAATCGATGCCGCTTTTTAGAACGTGAGAGAACGCTAACGGTTATCCACGTTCGCCATCAGGTCGTCATAATAGGCGACCATTGCGTTTTTCGGCTTTTCCTTCAGCCCTTTCAATGGCACATGCTGTTCAATGGTGGAGTTCCCTTTCATTTTGGCCGATCCCAGGCGCGCGACCTTGCCGTTGCCCATATCCACGTAAACCGGCACCAGCATCACAAAGTCATCACCCACGTCAGCCTGCGTCAGCTTGAAATTCAGCACCACGTCCCCGTTAGCGTCATTGGAAAAGGAGTGCTCAAATCTGTACGAGGGATACGCTGTCCCGTAGACGAACTGATTAAAGAACCAGTCCATCTTGTGATTGCTGCCCAGATCCATATCCGGGGACATGTATTTTTCCAACTCCGCCTTGAAGTCCTCGGTGCTGGCCTGGCGGTTGGCATAGGTCTTGGCGAAGTCGTGCATCAGGGCCTTGAACTGAACGTCTGGATCGGCCGTTCGCGCCGCCATCATGAAGCGGATCATCTGCAAAATGTAGGCGCCCTTGGGATAGAGCAAGCGGCGGCCCGTATTAAAGCCGGTTCTTGCATTATCCAAGCGATATCCCATGGTCACCGAGCCAATATCAATGGCGCGCTTGCCCTCTTTGTTCTTCTCGGTCAGGAGCCTGCGTTCGTCCGACCAGAATTTGTGATATTCATCCAGGTTTTTCGACCCGTAAACGTATTGCAGAAACAGTGACGCCGACATGTCGGAAAACCCTTCACTCATCCACTGGTCACGGTAGGAGTTGAAACCCACCATGTGTCCCCACCATTGATGGGCGATCTCGTGCGGACCCACAACCTTGAAATACCCGGCTGCATCTCCCATGCCGATCTGGTGGCGGACAGTGCTGTCAAAAAAGTAGGTAATCGGCAGATACACCAGGCCCGGCCAAGACTGTCCAAAATTGGTTGCGGTCTGCTGCGTCATCGCCAGGCGTTTATACGGCGCTTCCCCGAAAAAGTCGGTATAAATTTCCACTGACAGCTGGGCCTCGCCCATCGCTTTCTTCATGAGGCTCACCGTGCTCATGTTGCCCAGTGTGCCTCCCACGTGAGTTGGATCGAGGAAACTTTCCGCTGCGTCAGCCGACTTCAGGGCCGCGATTATGTCTGGTGGGTCAGGATTGGCAAATGTCTCCAACAGATACGGCTGCTTCAGCGGCTTTCCTTCTTCACGCTTGAACTTGCCGAAATTGAACCCGGCTACGCTCTGCGGAAATTCGGAGGTCCATTCCGAGATGGTTTCGTTGCCTTCATCAACTTTCTTCAAAAGCTTGCCGGTAGCCACCATGGTCATGCCTTTGGGCACGTGGAACGTCATATCGTAGGTGGCATAGCTGCCAAAGCCCTGGCCTGGATACCAGTCTTCACGCGCAACGGGGTAATAATTTCCCGAACCTTCACTCTTGATGGCATCTTTGCCGCCATAAACTGTGACGATGGTATAGCTCTCTCCCTTTTTCAGTTCACGGGGGAGAACCACGGCAAAATCAGGATCGTCGTCTTTATCTTCCTGAATGAATGCCAGCTGCTCGCCATCCTGTCCTGAAACCGAATCCACGCGCAACGTGGGAAACAGCTCGAATGGAACCACGCGCACTCCATCCTGCAAAGCCGTAAATGTTGTCGTTGCAGTCCCATTGAGGTGTGCGTTCTTCGCGATGGTGGTGTCCAGCTTCTCATGGTTCACCAATACGGTACGGTTCTCCTCATCACTATTGGCCTTGCCGCTGGAACATTCCTTTGCCAGATGAAAACCAGTCCACACACCGAAATGATCGTCGTCCCAGATCAAGAGAGAAACTTCTTCCGGACTGACATTGTGAGAGCCATGCACATCCACGTCATACTCAATCTTGTCGCTGTATTTCTTTCCTTTGATGAAAGCCGTGAATTTCCCGCCCGGCGCTGAGCTTAGTACATCCTCCAGCAGCCGCGACGAGAGGTTTTCTTTCAGCTTCTTCTTCAGCTTCTGCTGGATATCACTCAGTAATCCGGCGGCATCGCCGCTTTCAGCCGTGGCGTCGGCCGCAGCCGCTTTGCGGATCTCCTCCTCGCTGCCATCCGTGAAACGGAATACAGCCCCGCTAAAGCGCTCTTCAAAGGGCTGACCCTTGGTAAGAATGGCGAGATTCCGGCGCTCCACGTCCACCGGCGGCGTCAGGGCAAAGCTGGCATCGCCAAGAAATACCGCGCCCGTGATCCTGCCGTTCACCGGCTCAACAAAATGAAAGGTACCGCTTCTGAAGGTAAAGACTCCAGCGTCACGCGTCAGGGTGAAGTCCTTTACATGAACTACCTCCTGCCCTAGTTTTATGTTGCGCAGCTTCAGGTATGTTGGCTCGTTGTTGGCCAGCGCGCGCGGTGCAGATGGGGTAGTAGCCGGCTTGGCCGGCCTGGTTTCCAGGTTTTGTGCATTAGATCCGCTAACCAGGCCTAGTAGTACCAGAGTAGCGACCAGAAGACGGGACATAGTTACTCTCCTAAGGGAGCTATAAGAATTTAAGGAAGGGGGTGAAATGCGGAGAGATTATGCTGGAAAATCCAGAATTGCACAATCAGTCAATTTGCCCTGGATGGAACGCACCCCTAGGGTCTTTGCCTCACCGCTGCCAGCGGTTCCACCGCAGGTAGGGGGTAACTCTTTGCACAACCGTAATGTTGCCGCCGGAGCGCCCGATGTGCGACATTAACGGTTCGCCTCGCTTTCCCGGGCAACGGCGTCTTTGGACCGGGAATCGAACGGGGCGTCAGGTGGACTATGGCAAACAAGACTGAGAAACGATCATACGATGAAGCTGTGACCTGGCTTCGCGAACATGGATTTGACATCCTCGAAGCGCCCGGCACGCAGAACCGTGTGTTCCTGAAGAAGCTGAACAGCTCCGCGGCCATTGAAAAGGCTGACGATGGCGGAGTGCGTCTGTTTGCCAAACCGGGGATTCTGATCGGCGGCGAAATCTCCCGCCTGGTCGACAAGGGCTATCAGAAATTCCTCAAGACCACCAAGACCGAAGTTCCGGCCACGGCCGACCACCTGAAAAACCTGCACCAGTTTTCCGAGGAGCTGCGCGAGGCCAGTGGCGAAACCAGCCTGTACAACCAGTCCCTGGGAACGGTGAGCGACCGGTACACCTATGACCGGGTGGAAAATCGCGACCTTCCTGAGGCACAGCGTCCGCAACGCGCCTGGGAAGGCAAGAAACCATCAGGCCGCAAGCCCGCCTAAATTCCAGCTTACGTTTTGACAATCTGCCTTCGAAACACCTAGACTCTGTAACTCTCTAGCTGAGAGAGTAGTTTACTGTTCGATTTGAAGGAGAATTCCGCATGTTCCGAAAGATTGTCAGGATATTGGCAGTAATGTGCGCTCTGTCATTGTTTGCGACGCTGGGTCATGCCCAGGACGCGACCGGCACTCCGGCTGCCAAGGGCAAAAAGGGTGCGACGGCCGATTCGGCGAGCACGAAAACCAAGAAGTCAGACCTGGTTGACATCAACGCTGCCAGTAAAGCAGAGCTCACCGCCCTGCCTGGCATCGGCGACGCTTACAGCCAGAAAATCATCGATGGCCGTCCGTACAACAGCAAGCGCGATCTTTTGACCAAGAAGATTCTTCCCCAGGCCACCTACGATCAGGTCAAGGACAAGATCGTGGCGCACCGGGTTGCCGGCGGAGACAGCAAAACAGGAAAGAAAGGCGCGGCTAAGTAGATACTTTTCGTGTTGGTGGGGCGCCCCGAGCCGGGCGCCTTTTCTTTTTCACCGGCGCAGCTTCCATGGCCTGTTCCGCCCATTCGACGCTAAATACCGGTACCGCCTCACTGCGGCCTTTAACTTTCAGTTCCGGCAGCCGGTCCAGATCAAAGGTCTTGCCCAGCTTCTTGGCGGTGGACTCCGAGATGAGTATCTGGCCGCCTTTGGCGTTCGACATAAGGCGCTGCGCGGTATTCACTGCGTCCCCCACCACGGTGTAATCCAGTCGCCGCGGGGAACCGATGTTGCCGGCAATCGCAGGGCCGGTGTTGATGCCGATGCCAACCCGCAGCTCCGGCCATTCCCGCGCCGCCGCGTCACGATTCAGCTCGATCAGCAGGCGCTGTATCTGGATGGCTGAATTCACAGCATTGGCAGCATCCCGGCCCTTGGAAATAGGCGCGCCGAAGACCGCCATCACGGCGTCACCAATGTATTTATCCAGCATGCCGCCGTTGTCAAAAATCACGTCAGTCACGCGGGTGAAGTATTCATTCAGTATCTCCACCACGCGGCTGGGCTCAAGGTTTTCACTCATGGGCGTGAAGCCGCGGATATCGGCAAACATGACTGTAACTTCCTGGTTCACGCCACCCAGGCGGATGTCAGGGTTGGCGGTGACCATCTCCGCAACTTCCGGAGACAAGAACCGTTCCAACGCCGAACGCTGCAAAGACTGCTGGGCAATCTTTTCGTAGGCCACAGCATTGTCAATGGCTGCACCGGCCTGCGCCGCAACCAGGGCAAACACATTCAGCTCTTCCTGGGTGAACGCCGACGTTCTTTCCAGGTTATCGACATACAGAATCCCAAATAAGCGCTCTTTTCCCAGCAGGGGGGCACACATGGCGGAGCGCAGCCCGGAGATTTTGAGACTCTCGCTGCCGCTGAAGCGGTCATCCGCGCTTACGTCTTCGATCAGAATCGGCTGCTTTTCCTTCCGCATCAACTCCAACACGCTACGGCTCAGGATGATCTGCGGGCCGTTCCCCTCGCTCCTGGGATCGCGATAGCGCACCTGGCTCTGGCGCATGACCTCGCCGGATTCATCGAACAACATGACAAAACCTCGCTCCACGCCTTCAATCAGACACGCGAGCGAAACAACCTGCTCGGAAATATGCTCCAGCGCCAGCTTGGAATTCAGCGCTTTGCCGGCTTCATACAGCACGGTCAGCAGATAGTTTTCGCGCTCCAGTTTTTTTACCCGGCCAGCCAGGTCGCTGAGCGCGCTGCTGGAGACTTCTTCCTGTCGCGGCATGGTGGCCTGCTGCGAACGGCCTTGAATGATGTGATTCAGCGTGGAGGGCCATTGGCCGCGGCGCACCTGAATGCCTTTCTCATCCATGCGCTCCAGGCGAAGGGTATAGCGGCCCACGATAGCGGTGTCACCGCTCTTGAGCTCGGTCTCCTGGGTAATCTTTTTTTCGTTCAGGACAATGCCGTTGGTGCTGCCGCGGTCGGCAATGAAGATGGCATTGTCTTTGAGCTTGATGACCGCGTGAAAGCGGCTGACGCTGGAATCGTTCAGGACCAGATCGTTGGCGTTGCCACGCCCGACGGTTGTTACAAGCTTGGTGAGCTCGAGAATTCCGTTTTTCCCGTCAGGCGAAGAGATAATGAGCCGGGGCATAAGACATGGTTACTGCTTCTCAAGGATCTCGTCAATGTTGGCAACCTTGCCCTTTTGCACGCGGATATTCCGGTGGACTGACTTATATCCGTCCATCTGAAGAACAATGCTGTAAACGCCGGGATCAGCGGGCCAGCGAGCGTTGGTCTTTTTGGGCGCGGTCTTGCCGTCGATAATAATCGACGCGCCTTCCGGATCTGTCCGAATGTGGACCAGGCCTTTGCCTTCAGGAACCGTGTCAGTGCCGAAGATACGGCGCAGCAGGTTGGAACTCTTCCCGTCTTCCGACTGCGGATTCACGCTCAGCAGTGTGGGCGAAAAACTCAACGTCTGGCCTTCAGAGAATGACTCGTCGGTGGAGGCGTCTTTGAATCCGGCTTTCTTCACCGTGATGCGATGCGGACCTTTTTCCACCGTAAGCTGCGCGGGGGTGGCCATGCCGCTGTCTTTGCCGTCGATCCACACACTGGCGCCCTGAGGATTGCTGGTAACCACCAGCGTAGATACCGCAGGGATCAGCTCCGCATTTACGTCCAGCGTGTTGCCGGTGGTCGATTGCACCATGCGCGTCTGCGGCAAATAGCCTGCTTTGGTGAAGACCAGCGTATGGTTGCCGGCCGCAAGGTGCGATGCGGTAAACGGCGTAACCCAGTTGGGCTCGCTCCAGCCATCAATCTCAACCTTGGCGCCATCCGGCTGCGAAAGCAGTTTCAGCGCGCTCTGCTGGATGAAGACCTGGTTTGGCGAGCTGGTAGCTTTTACCGGCGCCGGCGTTTTTTGTGCATTCGCCTGAGCGCCTTTTTTTGTGGGAAAGAACTTGACCGTGGTGTCGGAAGCCACCAACTCCTTTTCCGCCGGAGTGGGGGCCGGGATAGCAATAGCGATTGGCTGCTGCTGCTCAGCCTTGAGCTGTGCCTCACGGGCTTTGGCCTGTTCGGCAAGCTGCCGCATCTTCACCTGCGTCCGGTGGTAAGCGTAGCCTCCCATGGCGCAGCCCAGCACCAGGATGGTGGCAATCACGGCAAA
>DASTPO010000360.1:0-10507 GCA_035762225.1 Candidatus Angelobacter sp. | reverse complement strand
ATTCAAAGGAAGCGTCGTCATCGGCCTGCACCGCCGAAACCAGGCGCTCTCGGTCCATCGGTTTTTGCTCATGCGCTGCCATTATGGCGATGGTAAAGCGAACCGCATAAAAATGCCAGAACCAACGTGCCGCAAAGTGCCTTCAACCGGAAACCTCTCTCAGCCGCGCACCATCCGTGATTGCCGGCTGCCAAAAGCTCGAGGGCCTCGTCCAACAACTCATGGCCTATATCCGGTCGTTCTCGCTTTGTCTCGTCCTGGCTCTCTCCCTGGTCTGCTCCGCCCAATCCATTGATCGCGCTCACTATCTCGAGCTGCGTCAGAAGATGGCCGAGCGGGCCGCGCAAAAAGACTGGCAAGGCGCCCGAGAGCTGCTTGCCCAGATGGGGCGTGAGCTTCCCGCACCCACGCCGCGTTACCTGCTGACCGTCGCATCCATTGAAGCCCGTCTCGGTCACAAGGCTGAGGCGCTGCAGTGGCTGCAAAAATACGCGGATACCGGCCTCAGCTATGGCGTCGCCCAGGATGACGACCTGAAGCCTTTGCTCTCCGACCCTGCCGGGCAGAAGATCGTTGCGCAGATGAAGCAGCGCGGTCAGCCCATCGCAAAGACCGAACTGGTTTGCTCCTTGCCGCAGGCTGACATCATGCCGGAAGACATCGCCTATCTCAAATCCGCCGATGCAAAAACGCCGGGAAGTTTTTTTGTCTCCAGCATCCAGCACCACACTCTCTATCGCGTCTCACTGCCGCAAGCGGGAAGCAAACAATGCGCAATCCAGGAAGTGCCGCTTCCTCCAGAAGCCAAGCGCTGGCCCACGCTCGCGGTCTCCGCCGATCCCACGCGTAAAGTTATCTGGCTCAGTTCCTCCGCCATGCCCGGCTTCAGCGGGTTCCCAAAAGAAGATTCCGGCAAGGCCCTGTTGCTTGAGATCGACGCCGCCAGTGGCAAGCTTCTTCACAGCTTCGATCCTGGCGCCACCGGCCCCGCCGTCCTGGGCGATATGTGCGTCACCGCCGACGGCACGGTTTACATCACTGACAGCATCGGCGGAGGCGTTTACCGCCTGCGCGGCGATCCGCAAACAGCCAGGCTGGAAAAAATTGCCGGTGGCCTCTTCTCTCCGCAGACTCCCGCTCTGGCTCGCGACGGCAAGCGTCTCTTTGTCGCCGACTACACCATGGGCGTCGCCGTAATCGATCTCTCCTCGCCCAATCCTGCCGGCCCGGTCAACTATTTGCCGCACCCGGCGAACGTCGCCATCGTTGCGCTCGATGGCCTCTATATCGATGGCGACTCTTTGCTCGGCATTCAGAACGGCACTGATCCCATCCGCATTCTCCGGTTGCAGTTGAACCACGCGCAAACCGAGATCGTGAGCGCGGAGGTCATCGAGCAGGCCAGTGAGCGCATGGGCGATCCCACACACGCGGTTCTGGTGGATGGCTGGTTTTACGTCTCAGGAAATGTTGGCTGGAGCAAGGTGGATGACAACACCGGCGAGCTCAAACCGGGCCAGAAATTCACGCCTCCGGTGCTGCTGCGGTTTCCCGCGCAGGCCAGCGGCAAGGGCCGCTGACACATTTTCAGCTCCTGGCTAGTTCTTCTTGGCGGAAACACTCAGGTCTTCAAACCGCTTTGCTTCGGTCGCCAGCGCCTCGGCGTTGGGCGCGTGCGGTACAGCCAGCAGATAATCGCGGATCTCGTGTGCCGCACCGGCATAATCCCGTTTGCGTGAAAGCACGTAGCTCAACAGCAGGCAAACGTCAGGATGAGTGTGCTGTGTATCCAGCGCTTTGAATTTCCGCGCGTGCTCCTCAGCCGCGTTGAAGTTCTGTGCGTTGTAGTTGGCGGCCGCGCTGATGAAATAGACCAGCGGATAGGCTGATGCGTTCAACTTCAGGATCTGGTCGCTCAGCAGAGCGGCCTGCTCCCACTTTTTTTCCTGCATGGCGATCACGGCCAGCCCGTACGCCGGACTCACAAATTGCGGATCGGCCTGCAGTGCCTGGCTATAGTCCGCGCGTGCCTCGTCCAACTGCCCAGCCTCGCGGTGCAGATCTCCCAGCAGTGTCCACGCGGCGGCAAAGTGCGGATAGATCTTGACCGCCTTCTCCAGTTCCTTTTCCGCTTCTTTCGGTCTTTCCTGCTGGTCTTTTTCTGCCTTCTCGTAGGCGCGCATGGCGTCCTTGGGCGCCGCCATGCTGGTTACGCTCACCGTGGTTCCCTTGGCGTCTCCCATGCGCTTCAGAAAAATCGTGCCTACGTCCGTCTGCCAGCCATCACCGCTATTCCGCAGGATTACCACCGTGGATTCATAGCCCGCCAGCACCGCTCTCAATTCGCAACTGGAAAGGTCCAGGGATCGCCGCGAACCTGTGGTGGTGCGCGGTGTGGCGGTGGGCAAAGAGCGTGGATCGCTTTCGCTGGCGTCTTGAAACTGGTTGTTCAGGCCCAGTTGAAATTCAAACTGGCCTTTGATGTCGGTATACGTTTCCCGCCTTCTCACGTTGTTGCAGACGCGCTCAATGGGCACGGGCTCCGGCAAAACTCCTCCGCCTTCCAGCAGGACTCTCCCGGCGATGAATACCGGTTGTCCAGTTGTGTCTGGTGATGTTGGCCGGGGATTGGTGTTGGTTGTGCGCGATGGAATGTTGGGCAATCCATTTCCCAGCCGCTGCGCGATCGCTGCGGATGAAAACATTGCCATCCCAGTCAACACGCAAACCACGAAGCGAGAGGAGCTACGAGCCATGGCAGCCTCCGAAGATGCTCTTTGAGAAGCTCAGATTCAAGCATGGGATGCCGCGCCACCCCGGATAATGTTACGCCTTTGTTGTCCCGGCGGAACAAGAATCTTAGCTTTTCCATGGAACCCTGCCGCACCCGCGTCAGTAATACCACCTATGGCACGCTAACCCGGCTGCTCTGGGATCAGTCCAAACCAAGCGCCCGTTTTTTGGGGAAGACGAATGCAATCAATCATCCATGATTTCCGTTACGGCCTGCGTATTCTGGCCAGAAACCCTGCCTTTGCCGTCGCCGCCATTATCTGTCTCAGCCTTGGCATCGGCGCTACCACAGCCATCTTCAGCGTGGTCAATGCCGTTCTCCTTCGCCCTCTGCCTTATATTCAGCCGGAGCGTCTGGTCAAGGTCTACTCCGAATTCGGTAACTTTCCAGGCGGCGGCCTCAAACGGTTCTGGATGTCTCCTCCTGAGTACATGGATCTCAAGCGTGACACCAAATCATGGGAGTCCCTTGATGCCTGGGTCAACGGGGGCGCCAATCTTACTGGCCAGGCGCAGCCTGTGCGCGCCACCGCCTCATTTGTCACCGGCGGCCTGCTCACGTCCCTCGGCGTTCACCCGCTCTTGGGCAGAACGATCCTTCCCGATGACGACGATCCCAAGTCGCAGCGAGTAGTCGATATCTCATACGGCATCTGGCAGCGCGTTTTCGGTGGTGACCGTGACATCGTCGGCAAGGACGTGCTTTTGAACGGGAAGCAGTGCACCATCATCGGCGTCATGCCCCGGGGCTTTGCTTTTCCTCCCGGTGAGGTCGATCCTCCTGAAGTCTGGACCGCACTCCAGCTTGGCCCGGCCGACGCCGGCCAGCGAGGCTCACATTATCTCTATCTCCTGGGCCGTCTGAAGCCGAACGTCACCGCGCAGCAGGCGCAGGCGGAGATGGAATCCCTGGTCAAATACTGGGGTGACACCGGCGCGGCCAAGACACATCATTTCAGCCCGCAAAACCATACCATTGTGAGCTACCCCTTCCAGGCGGAAGTGGTAAGCAATGTGCGCCCCGCTCTGCTCATGCTGCTGGGCGCGGTTTGTTTTGTCTTGTTGATTGCCTGCGTCAACGTCGCCAACCTTCTTCTCGCGCGCGCCGAGGCGCGGCAGCGTGAGATTGCCGTGCGCACCGCGATCGGCGCCTCCTCCTGGCGTCTGCTCCGCCAATTCATTGCGGAAGGAATTCTGCTCTCGTTTCTCGGCGCCATCCTCGGCCTGGGACTGGCTTTTGCCGGGCTCTACTCCATCAAGCTGACCAACGCCGGCAGCATTCCCCGCGCCTCGGAAATCGGCATTGACGCTACCGTGCTGATGGTGGCTCTGCTGGTTTCAATTTTCACCGGCATCGTGTTTGGCATGGCCCCCATGATGCATCTCGCCATCAAAAACGTTCATGGCCTGCTCAAGGAAGTGGCTGGTGGCGCGGGCTCCGGATCGGCGGCAGCGCAAAATTTCCGCCGCGGCCTGGTTGCTTTTGAAATCGGCAGCGCCATGCTTCTGCTGATCTGCTGCGGACTCATGGTGCGTGCCTTCTGGAAATTGCAGGAAGTGGATATCGGAGTGAACCCGCGCGGCATTAATACTCTTCTGGTCACTCTTCCCAGTGCGGTTTATTCAGACAACCAGAAGGTTGAAAACCTGTGGTCGCGCTTGCAGGAGCGCGTGACCCATTTGCCCGGCGTGCAGTCCGCCGCGCTGGTTTCGGGTCTGCCTCCGTCCCGTCGCGTCAACGCCAATGACACGGATATTGAAGGCTTCGTACCCAGGCCAGGTGGCCCTATCCAGAATATTGATTTCTATCAAATTGTCAGCGACGGTTATTTTGAGACCATGGGCATCCGCCTGATGGAAGGCCGCCTCTTCAACGCCTCTGACGCCAAAGGCGCGCCCGACGTCGTCATCATCAACCAGACTATGGCGCGCATGTACTGGAACAACCAGAGCCCTCTGGGCCGCCGTATTCGGCCCGGAGGTTCTGACCCGTGGTGCACCATCGTAGGCGTGGTGGCCGACGTAAAGAATGCCGGCATCGACAAGCCAACCGGCACTGAACTTTATCTACCGTACCGCCAGCCACAAGGCGCGGGAGACCACGCCATGTATGTTGTGGTGCGCGGCAAGAGTGACTCGCTCGATCTTGCCGGCGCGGTACGGCGCGAATTAAGCGATCTCGATTCCAGCCTTCCCGTCTCCAGCGTGCGCAGCATGGATGACGTGCTCTCGGCCGCGCAGTCCCGGCCGCGTTTTCTTGCGCTGCTGCTGACGGTCTTTTCCGGCGTCGCCCTGGCCCTCGCCCTCGTCGGCATCTACGGTGTGCTCTCCTATCTGGTAGCACGAAGAAGCAAGGAGTTTGGTTTGCGCATGGCGCTGGGCGCTCCCCGCAGCCACGTGCTCGGGCTGGTACTCAAGCAGGGCGCATTGCTGGCGGGATTTGGAGTTGTCTTTGGTCTGGCCGTTGCCCTGGCGTTTACCCGGCTGATGGCGAGCCTGCTGTTTGGCGTTGGCGCCACCGATCCTGTGACTTTCTTGCTGATGCCTCTGGCTCTGGCGGCTGTGGCGTTGGTGGCCAGTTACATTCCCGCGCGGCGCGCTACCAAAGTGGATCCCATGGTGGCGCTGCGCTATGAATAGATGCCCTGGCCGGTCGGAGCTTCCGGTTTCTACTGCTGCTTGGCGGTGCTGAGCGTCTCCAATCGCTGCGCTTCTTTCTTCAATTGCTCGGCGTTGGGAGCGTCCGGCTTCGCCGCAAGAAATGCGCGATAAGACTGTGCCGCCTCCGCGTACTGATGCTTAGCCGTCAGGATGTTCCCCAGCAGCACGGCAATGTCCGGGCGGGTGTGCGCCGTATCCATCTGCTCAAACTTGCGCGCGTTCTGCTCCGCTGTGTCCAGCTTGCCCAGGTTGTAGTTGGCCGCCGCGTTGAAGTAAAACGCCATAGGATAGGCGTATGGATTCAGGCGGATCAACTGGTCAGTATAGTCAGCCGCATCATCCCACTTGTTCTCGATCACCGATATCGCCGCCAGCCCAAAGTACGGGCTTACAAACTTCGGATCGCTGGTGATGGCCTGGCCGTATTCCTTGCGCGCCTGATCGAACTGGTTCTGCAGCCGATGGATCTCTCCCATCAATGACCACGCCCCGGCATACTGCGGATAAAGCGTCACCGCGCGGGTCAGTTCCCTGATGGCTTCGTCATAATTCTTTTCCGCGCCTGCTTTGCGGCCCCTCTCGAAGGCCGCGCGCGCATCTTTGGAAGCCGCCATGTTGCTGGCGCTTACCGTGGCGCCTTCCACCCCGGCCATGCGCGTCAGCACGATGGTTGAGACGTGCAGAATGTTGATATCGTCTTCCACCCGCATCGGCACCGTGGTGGAAACAAAACCGGGCAGCGAGGCGCGCAGATCGCAATCGTCATAGCGCACCTGGCTTCTGCCTCCGGTCCCGGCCGTGAGCCCGCGGCTGGAGACCATCCGGTCAGAATCTTCCTGGCTCGCGTCACGGTCCTGCTGGTTGCGTCCCAGTTCAATCTGGTACTCGCCTTTGGCATTGGTGCGGCCTTCATGGCGGACAATCCCGCTGCAAACCCGCTCAATGATCACCTGGTCCACCGGGCCGCCTCCCTGCACCACTACCTTGCCGGCTATATAAACCGAGCGTGGATTCGTCCGTGGCTCGGCGATCGGCGAGGTGGAGGTCGCCATGTCCACCGGCCCTCCGGCGCGTGCGGGATCGTTGGCGCTGCCGCGCTGCCCCAGGGCACACGTGGACAGCAAAACGAATGTAGCGGCGGAAATCTGCAGGCGAACGGAGGGAGAGGTCATAAAATCCTCCAGAGAACGAGCGGGCGGGCCCTGGCTCGTACGCAGATCATGTTAGTCCAAAACCTGAGGCGTGGCTATTCTTTACGCGTGTTTCCGAGCTCCGCGATGATTTCCTGGCCCAGCATCTTGCTCCCGTCATAGAGCACCTCAATCAGCCGGGCCCGTGAAGTACGGGCGTTGGCGACTGCCGTCGCCAGTTCGGTGCTCGGGAACAGGCCCACGATCTCCCATTTGTTGTCTCCAACCTGTACCCAGAGCTCGTATTGCTTCCACTTGGCCATAAACACTTAAGTGTCTCATATCACGCGCGATTGCGGCCTACCCGGTCTACCAATCGGCAACAAAAAAAGACGCGCATTGTTGCGCGTCTCGTTTGTTGGTACGTGTTGTTCTACCGGCTGGTGTGCCGCGGTGGCGCCTCCGCTCCCGTGTCCATGCCGTCCCATCCCGCTTTTTCACCCTGGTTCTGCTCGTCGAGCCACTTCTTCAACGGCGCGAAGTAATCCAGGATCGCCGTGGCATCCATCTGCCGCTGTCCGCTGATGGCCTCCAGCGCGTCCGGCCATGGCTTGCTCTTGCCCATGCTGAGCATCTTGTTCAAGCGTTCGCCCGCTGCCTTGTTCTTGTAAATCGAGCAGCGATGCAGCGGCCCTTTCTGTCCCGCGGCCTCGCACAATGCGCGATGAAACTGGAATTGCAGGATTCGCGCCAGGAAGTAGCGCGCATACGGCGTATTGGACGCGATGTGGTACTTCGCTCCCGGATCGAAGTCTGCTTCACTGCGCTCCACCGGCGGCGCCACGCCCTGATATTTTTCTTTCAGCTCCCACCACGCCTTGTTGTACTGCTCGGGCGTTACCTGGCCGGAGAAAACCTCCCAGCGCCATTTATCGATCATCAATCCAAACGGCAGGAAGGCGATCTTGTCCATCGCCTGCCGCAGCAGGTAGCCGATGTCGGAATTCTCCGGCGGCACCGTGTCCAGCAGCCCGACTTCTTTCAGGTACTCCGGAGTGACGGAGAGAGCAATCGTATCGCCCACGGCTTCATGGAAGCCGTCATTGGCGCTGTCCTGAAATAGAGGCGGCTGCGTTTTGTAAGCGCGCTGGTAAAAGTTATGGCCAGCTCGTGATGGATGGTGACAAAATCTTCATCGCGAATCTCAATGCACATCTTCAGCCGCAGATCGTCCTGTGAATCCACGTCCCAGGCGCTGGCATGGCACACCACGTCGCGGTCTTCCGGCTTCACAAACAGGGAGCGCTCCCAGAAGGTCTTGGGCAGCGCATCAAAACCCAGCGACATGAAGAAATTCTCGCCATACTTCACCATCTTCTTGGCGTTTTCGGGCGTTGCCGGCCCCGAACCCAGGCCCTGTTTCTCCAGTTGCTTGGTCAGGTCATAGCCCTGTCCGCCATTGGCTGGCGCCACCAGCGGATAGACGTTGCCCCATTCCTGCGCCCACATATTGCCCAGCAGGTGCGCGGGAATCATTCCATCCGGCCGGTCCGCGATCTTGCCGTACTTCTTGATCAGCTGCCTGCGCACGTAGGTGTGCAGGGAAACGTAAAACGGTTCCACCTGCCGCCACAGCCGTTCCATCTCCGCGCTGAACTGCTCGGGCGTCATGTCATAGTTGCTGCGCCACATCGCGCCCGTATCTTTGAACCCCAGCTCTTTCGCGCCTTTATTGGAGAGCTGCACGAAGCGGGCGTACTTTTCTTTCATCGGCACGGAAATCTTGTGCCAGCCGGTCCAGGCGTCCAACAGCTCGTCAGGATTGGTGCTGTGCGCCAGCACGCGTTCCAGATCGTTCAGCGAAAAGCATTTCTCTTTGCCCTCAACCTGCTTGCAGTACTTGCCTTTGCCGTACATGCCGTCCAGCTTGCTGGCGAGTTCGGTCAACTCCTTGCGCTCGGCGTCATTATTGGGCGCGGGCGCGGTCAACGACAATTTCAGCAGCAGGAATTTGCGCGCCAGCTCCGGCGGCAGCTTCATCCCATCAAACCGGCGGGCGTCAAGCGCCAACTGCGTTACCACAGCCGTCAGCTTCTCATTGGCTTGCGCCGACATGGTCTCAGTATCGTCGGTGATGAAGTTTTCCTGCACCCAGCCAGCGCGGCTGGCCCGGACGTTGAGGTCCTCTAGCTGGTCTTCCGCCTTCTTCATGAACGCCTGCGCCTCAGCCACGGTGGGCGCTCCTTTGGCGTGAATGGCAGCCGGTCCGGTGGCCGCTTGCGACCCCGCCTCCTTGCCTGCCGTTTGCCCAAACGCTATGCCGGCAGCCATCACGATCAGCAGCGCCGATTTACCAATTCTCTGTGAAAACATTGCTCCTCCCAGTAGGGCACGAAACTGCCTAGGGTAGCTGTTCTTTATGGCGGGATGCAAATCAGCGTTTGCCGCCTCCGATGAATCATCGCCACGCGCTCATGATGTTGGCGGACCGTCCCGCGAGACTCAATTTGTCCGCTCGATTGGAAAAATAGAGGGCATTCAGCTGCTTTGCATCCCTATCTTCAAGGACGCTGAATGCTTTGAGCTCGCCGGCAATCTCCTGTGGTGTGAAAAAAAGCTTAAAGGGCTCGCCGATGCTTTCCACGCGCGCGGAGAGCGCATCGCGGGCTGCGTGCTCTTCCCGCGGCAGCACGTGGCGCGGCAAGGCATAGTCGAAAACCAGGGCGCTGCCCGGAGGGAATGCGGCAATCATATCCACGGTGGCTCGAAACGTCGGATGCGTCAGATACAGCACGACTCCCAGCCAGGCAAAGACGGCTGGAGATCCGAAATCAAGGCCACCGGTTTCCAGCTGGCGGCGCAGGCTCTGGCGCTCAAAATCTACGGGGACGTAGCGCAAATTTACAGGCTCGGGCAATCCACTCGCAGCCAGCAGTTCCCGCTTCCACTGCTGCGTCGCCGGATGATCAACCTCAAATACGCGCACGCCGTGATGTGGATTGCGATGGGCGAAAGTATCGAGTCCCGCACCCAACAGAACGTACTGCCGCGCTCCCCGGATAACCGCCTGCTCGAGCTTTTCCTCGGCATGTCGGCTGCGGGCCACAAGCCACGCTCGCATTGAAAGAGAATACTTGTCATGGATGGATGCCGCAGCCTCTTCCAGCAAAGGTCGATAGCGCTCTCCCAGAATCGGTACCGCGATTGGATCGTCGAGCACCAGCGGCGGTGAATCGTAGAGCTGGTGTGACGCCCTGCGAATGGCCACGCCAAGCGCCGTGTGGGATGCTTTGGACTCTTCCAGTGCGGCTCCTTTGCGAAAAGTGCGAGGCCGTTCAGGATAGCTTCCGCCGTAGCCGGACGCAAATCACGCCCGGACAATGATTCCGTTGACCACAGCGGCGCAAAGATTTTGCGAGTCTTGCATTCCGCGTCCTTTTATAATGCTGGCCCGAATGAAGAAGAAGACGCCAACACCCAAAGACGTTGACGCTTACATTGCCTCGGCGCCCAGAAGTGTTCAACCAAAATTGCGCGAGCTGCGGGCCGCCATCAGAAAAGCGGCGCCGTCTGCCGAAGAGCGTATGAGTTATGGCATGCCCTATTACGCGCATCACGGCCGCGTGGCCTACTTCCGGGCATGGAAGGCGCACATCGGCTTTTTATGTTCCTACGCCGGTTTTAGAGGAGCATGCCCGGGAGCTGGCAAGTTATGAATGGAACACCGCGACCGTCCGCTTGCCGCTCGAAAAAAAGCTTCCCATCGCGCTGATCCAGAAACTTGTGAAAGCGCGCGTGAAGAAGAATGAAGCCAGACACAAGAAATAGTTTTGATCTTTGATCGATGAGCTTTGACCGCTCAGCCGTCGTTCCCGCCGCTAGCGGTTGTGCTCTTCCCGGAACTGGATGATCTTCCGCCGGTC
>DASTPO010000359.1:0-6020 GCA_035762225.1 Candidatus Angelobacter sp. | reverse complement strand
GAGTCACTGCCGGGGCGCACCGTGGCGCGTTTCTGCTTCTGGGCGGTGCTGGGAATCTCGACTGCCGTGGCGCTCTCCGTCATGATGCCGGCGGGGCACAAGGAAACGTATATCCAGGTGCCGCTGACGATTGAACGGACGATCTTCCTGGCCGACGCTTCCCTGCTGTGGATCCTGCTGGTGCAGTCGAAGGCGCTGGGGATCAGCTGGAAATCTTCGACGGCAGAGATCGCAATCGGCTTCGTTCTCTACCTCACGGTGCAGGCGACCAGCCGATTTGTGCTGGCGATCTACCAGAACTCGGTCTTACAAAGCGTGGCGGGTGAAGTCGGCCAGTTTGCCTACCTGATTGCGATGTTGAGCTGGATCTGGACGATCACGCACCGCGATCCGATACCACAAGCGCCCTCTCCTGAGGCGCTGGCCAGAGTACAGAGTCTGGCGTCCGATGATGAGATTGTTCCCAAAGAGCGCATCTTTGCCGCAGTGGGAATCAGGATGAATCGTCTGGAAGACGAAGAAAGCTCGCTGATGGCAGACGAGCGAGAAGAGAAACACCCGGCCTAGCGCTGATCACCCAGCGGATCCTGAACTCTGCCCTTCCACTCTCCGCCGCGTCCTGACCAGTATTTGTATGCCGAATGAAACGTGGCTCCCATATAAAACAATGCCATCAGCGGCAGGGCCAGGCCCCAGAACGGGTTGAGTCGATACAGGCGCAGCACCGGGATGAAGCTGATGGCCATGGCAAGCCACGCTGCCACGCCAAGAGCTACCGGAGCCGGTCCACGGTGCCAGGCGAAGATTACCAACGCAGGGGGAAGCAGATACGTGGCGGCCATCCCCAACAAGGCCGCCAGCAAGAGCCACGCAGAGTGGCCGAGCTGGTTGAAAGCGCTGCGTGAAATCATCCGGCCAATTTCAGAAAAACCGCCGTACGGGCGAATGCTGCGCGTGGAAGCGGAGACTCCCAGCCAGAGCCGGCCGCCATTGTGTTTGACGCGCGCCGCCAGAGCACAGTCATCGATCACGGCATTGCGAATGGCTTCAATGCCGCCGGCCGACTGCAGGGCCGCAGCCCGGATAAGAATGCAGCCACCGGCCGCGCCGGCGATGGAGCGACGAGGATCTGCGACCCATGCAGGCGGGTACAGCTTGAAGAAGAAGAAGACGAACGCGGGAATCAACAGCTTTTCCGCCAGAGTCTGGCAGTGCAGCTTCACCATGAAGGACGCCATGTCAGCAGAACGCGAGCGGGCAATCGCCAGTAGCGTGGAGAGACTATGGGGCGCGTGCAGAATGTCGGCGTCAGTGAGCAGGAAGAACTCGGGCGGCGTTGCGCCGGCGCGAGCGGCTTCGATCCCCTGGTGCATCGCCCACAATTTGCCGGCCCATCCCGCAGGGAGTGGATTTCCTGTAATCACGGTAAGCATCTCCGGATGGCCTGAAGATGTGGCGGCTGCGCGCGCGGCCTGGGCAGTCTGGTCAGAGCTGCCGTCGTCAACGAGATAAATGTGGATTGACTGGCTGCCTCGCTGGTGAAGCAGCGAACCGATGGCCTGGCCGATAACGTCAGCTTCATTTCGGGCAGGGATGATCACGGCCACTTGAGCGGAGACTTGATTGGCATCATCGGTGGAATCCGCGGGATGGATGCGCCAGAACTGCCCGCGAGCGAGCAGGAGATATCCCCAAATCAGCAGGCTGAGAATTCCAGCAGCGGTGAGCATTGGCCCTTATTGTACGACCCGGTGCGATGGCCACAGGCGGCGTGGAGGCATCCCCGAGCCAGGGAAGCTACTCACACTTGAGGGAGCAAAGCACGAGACGGTTATTCCATGGCGATTGACAGCGAAGCACTTCCTGACAACAACGAAGAAGGGACCGCGCTGGAACGCGTGTTTAACCGGCAAACAGGAAACTTCATCCACATCTTTCTCTCCGTGCTGGCGATCCTGGTGATGGTGGCGGCATGCATTTCACTGTTTGAAATCGTGCACCGCGACTTTCCCCAGCTGTGGGCGGCGGGCAATGAATACCAGACGCTGCACCAGATCCTGCAAAATATTCTGCTGCTGGCCATTGCCGCCGAGCTGGCGCTGCTGCTGCTGTTCCATCGCGCCAGCGCCGCCGTTGAAGTGGTGATGTTTGTGATTGCCCGACGGATGGTGGCAACCGACGTGACCGCGTTTGATCTGCTGATGGGATCGGCCGCGCTCTCAGCGTTGCTGGTGGTCCGGTTCTACTATCTGCCGGGAAAGCCTAAGTAAGAGCGCGATCTGCGGCGCTCCGGTTGGCAGCGGGAACACCGGTTGATGATGGAACCAGCCGGCACATTCGAGTCCGGCAACCAGCAAAAAAACAAATCGAAGACAGGGACCAAAAACGAATCCGGGGCCAATGACGGCCCCGGATCGATGTTTCTGGACTCAACCGTTATTGGACATTCAAAGCAATGTCGTCAAGAACGAATGAGGTTTGCAGGCTGACGTCTTCAGTGCCAGTGAATTTGATCTTGATGGTCTGGCCCTTGAAGCTGCTGACGTCAAACGAGTGCTGCTGGTAGCCAGCGGCATGGTTGAGGTTGGAGAAGGTGGCGAGCGTCGCCAGCACAGTGTTGGAGCTGTTGAGCACCTGGACCGTGAGCTTATCGAAAGCGGTGGTCGTGGTGGTTTCAGCGGTATCGATATGCAGCCAGAAGACCAGCGTGGCGGTGGTGATGGTGGACGGGATGGTCACGGTCTGGGTTGCGGAATCGGTGTGCGTGGTGCCGTAGCCATCAAGCCAGGCGTCCCATGCTCCGGTGTGCGCGGGCTCCGCGGTGGAGTTGTTGAGCACGCCGGCAGTGAGGGTCCAGGGCGAAGCCGAACCGGTTTCAAAGCCGCCGTTGACGATCAGGTTCTGCGAAGTAGCCGAAGAGCTGATGGTCAGGCTGATGGTGGTGGTGTGAGTGAGCGTTCCCGAAGTTCCAGTGATGGTAATGGTGCTGGTCCCTACGGTGGCGGTGCTGCTGGCCGTAAAGGTCAGAACGCTGGTGGAAGTCGTCGGATTGGTGCCGAAGGAGGCAGTCACGCCGCTGGGCAGAGCCGAGTTGGACAAGGTAACGCTGCCGGTAAATCCGCCCGAGGGGTTGACGGTAATGGTGCTGGAGCCCGCGGTTCCCTGTTTCACCGTCAAGCTGGAAGGCGATGCGGAGAGCGAGAAGTTTGGACCCGCAACCGCATTCACGGTGAGAGTAATCGAGGTGGTATGCGTCAGGGTTCCAGAAGTTCCAGTGATGGTCACAGTGCTGGTGCCGGTGGTGGCTGTGGCACTGGCTGTAAAGGTCACGGAGCTGGTGGAAGTTGTCGGGTTCGGGCTAAAGCTAGCCGTAACGCCGGAAGGCAACGCCGAAGTGGAGAGGCTTACGCTGCCCGTGAAGCCGCCCGAAGGAGTAACAGTAATGGTGCTGGATCCGCTGCCTCCCTGGTTGACGCTCACGCTGGTGGGCGAAGCCGAGAGCGAGAAATTCGCTCCGCCGGTGGCTGGCGGCGGCAGGACGCAATTGTTCGCGGCGTTGGAAAATTCCAGCTGGATGGTATAGGTGGTCCCGTTGGCGGTGTAGGAGCCTTGCTGGCCGTTGCAGATGTCGCCGATTTCGCCGTTGGTCATGTCATACCAGGCAAGCGGCGGGGCAAACGTGGTGGCGATGCCCACATCGGCGTCGGTGATGGCTTCCGTCAATTCATGGCTGGTAACCGAGGTGTAATTGCCAAACACGCTGGACGTGCCGCAACCGGTGGAGCATCCGCTGCCGGCCTGCATGTCAGGCAGAACGCCGTAAAGAACGTGCTTGGAATTCAGCGTGGTGGAAGTGGTGCCGTGATAGGCGCAAAAGCCGCCGGCCACGCAGCTTGACGATCCACCTTGCGTGATGGTTTTTCCCGGAGGGAAGTAAATCATATACAGGGTGTTGACGTTGCCGGCGCCATCGAGAAGCGGAGCAGGCAGGTGGCCAGCATTGATCTGGGCCAGCAGTTCAGACTGAATCTGCGTGTCACTGATGGTGGAGCCGTTGTTGCCGGCGGAGGGAACAATCTGGAACAGTCCGTCAAAGGTGCCGTTGCCCAGCGTCTGATTGGTGCCGCCGGAAGCAGGCGTGCTGTATTGCGATAACAGTGAAGTGTAGCCGCTGTTGGCGCCGGTAAGGTCGCCGAAGAAATTGCCCATGGTGGGCGACGTTGTGCCTGCCACCTGCGCGTTATACGAACCGCTGCCGTACAGCACCTGGACCACGTGGACGTTGGAGATGATGGGTCCACCAAAATAGGTCAGGTGCGCGCCGGCCGGCGCCGCGAATCCGACTGGTCCACTGGAGATGGGATCACGCCACGGAACACCGTGTTTGATTCCATCAAAAGTAATGACCGGGACCTGGGTTGAGGCTGCCGGGGCTTGTGGGGCCTGCGCCAGTGCGGGCAGGGCTGCGGTGATCAGGATCAGGCATAAGAACAACGCTAAACCGCGAGAGAGTGGGGACATTCTTTGCTCCTTGGCGTTCGTTATGAACATTCTGGTTTGCGGTGGTGAAGATGGTTGCGGCCGTCCTAAAAATAGCCGGACGACACAGGAGGGGCAATCGTTCTCATTCAAACCAATCTCGCTTCACGGAGGGCACACTCGGTTGGGAGTGTAACGAGACAGCAGATGCATCGAGGTGCCGGCAAAATGAAACATCCACGCAGGGTGACGTGTTTGCACGAGCATACTTGTTTCTCCTGGCTTCCGTTTTTGCTGATGCTGGCCTGATTCGATGGATCTGCGGAGCGGCTCGTCAATTCTGTACGGCCGTTTCTTTCCTATACCGCCGTACACTCGACTTTCGACTGCGGTAAATAATACAACCAGCTATCACTCTGGAAATGGATTTTTTTGGTACAGGGTCCTAAAAGGCCAACTGCGCTAAACCCCTGCAACCATCGATTGCAAACGCATGCACACCATTCCCGATTTGGGATTGGAAATTGCTTTTTTCCCGATCTGAAATCGACATGAGATTAAGGCAAATCTTAACGCGGGTGAGGGAGCGAAGAGAGTTTCGGCGGCGAAGATTGATGGCGGAAGATTGGAGATTGAAGGCGGCGGGCGAGTTGGGAGGTTGAAGGGAATTTGCAGATTTTTTCATGTGTGAAAAATCCGCGGGGCCTGCGGGATCGCGGTGGCGCGACTGGATCTGTGGTTCTGATGGGATTGATGCGGGGAAAGGGGCCCGGAGACTTGACGGCGCTCTCGAGGCGGGAATTGCGACAGGAATAACGGAGCGATTGATTCATTGAAGCTAATGATCTTGTCGAAGGCTAACTTTAACAATATAAAGAAGAAAACTCTTGACAGATTCGTTCTATGTTCGCTAATATGGGAAGCTGCATGAGTTGGAATTTGACCAGGGAATTTTTGGTATTTAAGGACCGGGAAGCGGCTCCGGCGGTTAGCGGCTGGCGATGCAGAAGCCAGATTGCGAACCGGAAAGGCTCGCACCCAGAAGGCACGAAACAGCCGGAATTAGTCGACCCGCAAAATTAGCCGGTGGCATTTCCACCGGAAGAAATTGGCCCTCGCTTTTTTCAGCCGCCTTCAACTTGCAGGGAAGAAGTGTGTGCAAGGCAGTCCAGGGGAAGGTCCAGAGAAGGAGCGGCGAGAAAAATGGAGCAAGACAGCCACCGAAAATCGGGTGGCATTTTTTTTGGTGAGACACATCGATGACGACTTTGTAAGGCGTTCAGGAAATGTGTAGCGAAAAAATCCAGAAATTCAAAACCACCCAGCCGGGTGGTTTTTTTATTAGGAGAAGACGATGGCGAATGGCGTAGAGAAAAATCTTGCGGCGGGCGAGAACGGCCTGGCGACGAAGGAACAGATCATCACGGCGGTGAAGAGCTGCGCGGAGAAGTTGGGTCGCGCACCGAGCCAGGCGGAGTTTCGCCGTGAGAACAAGATCAGCTGGTATCGGATTTACAAGCATTTTCGCGGGATGCGGCAGG
>DASTPO010000358.1:0-2423 GCA_035762225.1 Candidatus Angelobacter sp. | reverse complement strand
CTCCGTCCTTGCTGCGCAACTCAGGATCGAAGGTGCATGCCGTGAGCGTGCGCAGGCCGCCGGAAACAAGCTGGATTTCCTCCGGGGTCAATTGACGCGCGCTTCTGCGTGCCAGCACTCTGTTGTTGTCATTCATGTTTGCTCCTTTCGTCAGGGTGTGGGCCGGACTTGCTCCGGCCCAAATTCGTTAAGGAACCTTCCCGAGCGCCCGGATTTCGGGCGAGGGAATGGATGCCTAGAAAGAGTGGGAATCTCCGTCAGTGTCACTGCATCCATCGCCGTCACCGAGTCCGGTGTGGGTAGCGGTAGCCATAATGGCGGTGCAGACGTTGGTGTGGGCGGCCATGGCCGCGCTTACATATTCCGCTTCCTCGATGGTGAGCTCACGCGCACCCTTGCGCGCCAGCACCCTGCTTTCCTGGTTTGACATGGTTTTTCTCCTTTCGTGTTACATCCGATGATCTGCGGCCGCGGGGGCAAAGGACGCTTGTACAGACCTTTGATCCGCTTGGGCAGATGAGTAAATGAACGCCGGCGCGGAGCGCCACCGGCTCTTACTCTGTCAACTTGTTGCAAGATGAGCCGGCAGTCATCCGAAGGTTTGGTCACTCGACGGGGATCACTGTGGCTGTGCATGGGTTTCTCCTTGAAAGAGTCTCGCGCCGATTGCGCGGGGCGAACCGCCGGATGGCGTGGCGGAGATTTTTCCGTCACGGGCCAGGGTGATTACACGGTTTGCAATCTGGATGGTGTCAGGGCGATGCGCGGCGAAGATGCGGATCATGCGCAGGTCGGCCAACATGGCGGCGATGCGCTGCTCGGTGGGAACGTCGAGGTGGCTGGTGGCTTCATCGAGCACAAGAATCGCCGGCCGGGAATAGAGCGCGCGGGCCAGCAGGAGCCGTTGCTGTTGTCCGCCGGAAAGCGCGGAGCCCATGTCGCCCACCAGGGTGTTGTACCCCATATGCATGGCGCTGATGTCCTCATCGAGGCAGACGAGGCGGGCGCACTCTTCGACGCGAGACATGTCCGGGTTATCGGAGGCAAAGGCAATGTTGTCAGCGATGGTCCCGGCGAAGAGGCAGTCATCCTGCAAGACGAACCCGACATTGCCGAGAACGGCGGAGCGGCTGGCGCAGACTGAGTGGCCGTTCACGATCACGTCACCCGATTGAGGATGGAGCAGCCCGGCGATGAGTTTGAGCAAAGTGGATTGTCCCGCGCCCGACGGGCCGACGACGGCGACACACTCGCCCGGCAGGACGCGGAAGGAAACATCTTCCAGCAGCCAGGGTTCGGTGTCAGAGTAGCGGAAGGAGACGTGGTCAACCTCGATGGATGCATGTTCCCAATCCGCGGAGCAGGCATCAGCCAGGGCCGGCTCCGATTTCTCCAGGACCACATCGGCCAGCCGCTGGACCTGCAAAGAGAGCATGCGGAATTCATAAAACCGGTCAACCAGGTTGGTGATGCGCGCCTTGAATTGCTCCTGGTAGGCGACAAAGGCAAAGAGCATGCCGACGCTGAATTTTCCTGACAGAACCAGAGTTGCGCCGAGCCATACGACTGCGACTGATTGCAGGCCGAAGATCAGCGCATTGGCGGACTTGAACAGCAGAGTCAGCCGCTCGGTGCTGACCTGTGCATTGGTGCTTTCGGCCAGCAGATTCATCCAGCGGGTCTTGCGGCTATCTTCCCGGCCCAGGACCTTGATGGTGCGGATACCACGGAGGGTCTCAATCAAGAAAGTCTGCTGTTTGCTGAGACGCATGATCTGTTCTTCCATGGACTTGCGCAGAGGGAGATAAGCAAGGTTGCGCAGACCCACATACAGCACAACACTGGCGAGGACGATCAGCGCAAGCGTACGGCTGTACATAAACATGACGGCCAGGACGAAGACGGAGATCAATCCATCGAGGACGGCTTCAATAAAGTTGTTGGTCAGGGTGCGCTGGATGGCCTCGGCGCCTTCAAAGCGCGACATGATGTCCCCAAAGTAGCGCTTTTCAAAAAACGAAACAGGCAGTCGCACGAGATGAGAAAAAAGATTGGCATACCACTGGAGTTTGAGCGAGGTGCCGAAATATAGCGTTGTCCAGCTGCGCAGAGCACCCAGCAGCGCCTGCAAGGCCACCAGCAACATGAAGCCGATGCCCAGAGCCGGAAGCAGGTTACGATCAAAGGCCGCCAGCACCTTGTCGACCGTCAATTGAAGAAATAATGGGCTGACGATGGATAGGAGTTCCAGGACGGCAGCAAGAACAAAGATCTGGCCAACTGCCCGCTTCAGCCCGACAACCCGGCCGATGAGGTCGCGGAGGCGCAGAGGGCGGCGTTCATCGCGGGGAATAAAGCTGGGAGTGGGCGTGAGTTCCAGCGCAACTCCGGTGAAGTACCGGCCTGCTTCGGCATGACTGACC
>DASTPO010000357.1:0-4995 GCA_035762225.1 Candidatus Angelobacter sp. | reverse complement strand
CCTCCTTGCAGCGGCCAAGTGATCGCACCTTTGGGGTAGTTTCCATCACCCTCTCAAATCCTACGGGAACTTTGATCCACCGGCGGGTCAGCGTCAAGCTGCCTGGCTGGAGTGACGAGGAGATCCAGACGACCGATCTTGCGGCCGGAGCGGTTCGCACATTGGTCTTTGCTCCTTCATTCCTGCCGCGCCTGTACAAAAATCATGAGATTATCGCCGCCACGGTTCACGTGAGCATTGGCGATGGGACTTCCGGCAGCGCGTATGAGACCACGGTGCCGGTCCGTTTGCGCTCCGCGGAAGATATCTTCTGGGGCAACGGATTCAAGTACGCTCCCTTCATCGCGTCCTGGGTAACTCCGCATGATTCTCTGGTTGAATCGCTGCTGGTAAGGGCCAAGCGGTATACCGGAGATCATCGCCTGCCCGGATACGAAAATTGGAAGACCGTGGATCAGCAGGAAGACGAGACTTATCGCGAGGCCAAGGCGATCTTCACTGCGTTAAAGCTTTCCGGACTCACCTATGTCAAGAGCTCAGCCACGCTGGGAGACCACAAAGGCGTGAGCGAACGGGTGCGGATGCCCCGGGTCAGCCTCGGCCAAAGCAGCGCCAATTGCATTGATGCAGCCGTTATGTACGCCTCGTTGTTTGAAAACCTCGGCATGGAATCGAGTGTCGTGATCGTCCCTGGACATGCGTACGCCGGCGTGCGTGTTGCTGAAGGCTCGCCCAAATTCCTGATGATCGATGTTGCGCTGACGGGCCGCACTACGTTTGAAGCGGCCGTGGCCTCAGCCAAAACGGGACTGGCCAGGCATGCGCCGTCCGCTGTTACCCAGGTAATGGTGGAGAAAGCAAGGTCAGCTGGGATCTTCCCCATGCCTTAATTTTCAGCAACCTCGGCAGGTTTTTTCTCATCCATTCTCACCTGTATGGCACTCGAACACCAACCGGAAACACTTGACAAGTTAGCAGACGGGCTTAAAATACCCGCAATTCGTGAAAAGGCAACGGCAACAGCGCGCCTTGATCCGAATATGGACCAAAGTCAGAATTCACCCACGAGACGACCTCCCCAGCCAACACCCATGGAGAAAACCTGCAAGCATCCCCGCGTGCGCGTGGTCGCGCGCGACGAAGACGCCGAGTTCGTTGAATGCCAGGAATGTGGCGATGTTTTTGAATCCAGCGAGTTCAAAGACATGGACATCGAAGAGAACATCAAGCCTGACGAGGCTTAAACCTCTCCCGACGCGACTGGCGGATCAATGAGTTGCAGGAAACGGAAGCGAATTTCTGCCTCTTCACCCTTTCTTAAAGCTCTCTTATTCCTGCCCATCCCTCATTAATCCGCCATTAGCGTCGTTTTTGGGGAACATTTCTTCTTTTGCTTCGTCTTACACATCATGTTGAACGAGATTCGCTACGCCTTCCGCATGATCGCCCGCAGTCCGGGCTTTACCGCGATCGCGGTCCTGTCTCTGGCGCTGGGGATTGGCGCCAACGCCGCCATTTTCAGCCTGGCCGATGCCCTGGTGCTGCGGCCGCTTCCCGTGGCCGATCCCAGCAGCGTGATGGACATAAGCACCACCCGGCCCGGAATCAATGCCGGGGGAGTCTCCTATCCTGACTACCGCGATCTGCGCAGTCGCGCTCAGTCTTTTGACGGTTTGGTGGCCTACCAGTTGTCAACGTTCAGCATGGCCCGTACGCGCGATGAAGTTGCCCACATGCGCATGGGCATGCTGGTGAGTGACAACTTTTTCCCGACGCTCGGCGTCCGGCTGGCCCTGGGCCGCGGCTTTCTTCCCGAAGAGACCGTTTCCTCAACCGGCACTCCGACGGTCGTACTGGGACACGATTTCTGGAATAACGAGTTCAACCATGATGCCTCAGTGATCGGGCGCACAGTTCGCATCTCCGGGATGGACTTTAACGTCATTGGCGTAGCGCCCCGCAGTTTCACCGGCCTGGACCAGTACATCCGGCCTTCTTTCTACGTTCCGCTGGGGCTGTCGCAACGCCTGCTCGCCGCCGCGAAGGACCCGCTCGAAGATCGCGCGAACCATGACCTTTCTCTCGAAGGGCGGCTGCATCCAGGCGTTGCTCAGCGCACGGCCCAGAGCGAGATGGCAACTTTGTGGAGCGCGTTGCAGCATGATTATCCCGGGCCTGACCGGGCCCGCGGCATCGCTGTGCGTACGCAGTTACAAGCCCGCTTTGCCAGCGAACCGTTTGATCCCGTTCTCTCCGTCATGCTCATGGTGCTGGCTTCCCTGGTATTGATCATCGCCTGCGCCAACGTGGCCAATCTTCTGCTGGGGCGCGCCCGTGGACGATCGCGAGAAGTTGCCGTACGCATGGCCTTGGGCGTGAGCCGGTACAGGTTGCTGCGCCAGTTGCTGATGGAAAATTTCGTCCTGGCATTGCTTGGCGCGGCCTTTGGGCTGGTCTTTGCCTTTGCCGGCATTCGTTTTCTGCAAACCATTCCCGTTCCCACTGACCTGCCCGTGGTGATTGCGCCGCAGCTTGATCAGCGCGTACTGATCGCCAGCCTGATCTCTGCATTGGCTAGTGTGCTGATCTTCGGCCTGGCTCCGGCGTTGCAGAGCCTGAAAATCGATCTGATTCCCGCGCTCAAGAGCGGGGATTCCCGGAGTTCCGGCGGCACTCGCACGTTGGGCCGCAATGCTCTGGTCATTGGACAAATAGCCATGGCCATGGTGTTGCTGGTCTCCGCCGGCATGTTGCTGGATGGCTTCCACAAGGCACTGATTGCCGGCCCGGGCTTCCGCACCGACCATCTCATGACCATGGAGATGGACACCAGCCTGACTCATTACAACCCAGAACAGTCGCGAACTTTCTATCGCGAGCTTACGCAACGGGCGAGTGCCCTGCCCGGCGTGACAACCGTCGCCCTCACCAGTTTCATTCCGTTTTCACCCGGCGGAATGCCCAGCCGCACGGTGGCGCCGGAAGGCTATCAGTTCCCCAAGGGGCAGGAGGGTGACGAGGTCTTTTACGGTGTAATCGACGAGCACTTTCTCGGCGCGGTGGACATACCTCTCATCAGCGGCCGCGACTTCACCTCCAATGACAAAGCCGGCACTTCGCGCGTGGCCATCGTCAATGAAGAATTCGCCCGGCACTACTGGCCCAGCCAGGACGCCCTGGGCAAACGCTTCCGCATGGAAGGCGCACAGGGAACGTGGGTGCAGGTGGTCGGAGTAGCCAGGACATCCAAGTATTTCTTTATCGGCGAGAGCCCGCAGCGTTATTTTTACCTTCCCTACGCGCAGGATCCCAGCTCGAAGATGGTTTTGCTGGCGCAGACTCCTGGCGATCCCGCATCACTGGCTGCTCCTCTGCGCGACGTAGTCCATTCACTCGATGTCAATCAGCCGATCTATAACGCCCGTACTTTCACGCAGTTCTTTGAAATGCGTTCCGCCGGCCCCAAGATGATTCTCCAGACCGTTGCTGTCATGGGCCTGATGGGGCTAACGCTCTCGCTGATCGGCATTTATGGCCTGGTTTCCTATTCCGTGGCCCGGCGCACGCGGGAGATCGGCGTCCGCATGGCGATCGGCGCCAATACCGCTGACGTGATCCGCTTGGTGCTGCGCCAGGGACTGTTCCTGAGCCTGGTTGGCATCACCGCTGGCGAGGTGATCAGCCTGGCTGTGGGCAAGCTGATATCTTCAGGCTTCATCGGCCTGGGAAAACCGAACCTGGCTACATTCATTGTGGTTCCGATCGCAGTCCTTGCGGTGACTCTCACAGCATGCTGGGCGCCGGCCCGCCGCGCATCGCGCATTGATCCCATTCGGGCATTGCGCTTGGAGTAGCGGTCTTTAGGCTGGCTATCAGCGCAGCGCCAGCGAAGCCTCGGCGGAAAATTCCGCGTCGGCGAAATCCCGCGCCAGCCACTTGGGATACGCCGCCGCTGCAATCATGGCTGCATTGTCAGTGCTCAGCTTGCGCGATGGGAAATAAACGCGCACCCCGGCCTTGGCCGCTTCCTGCGTAAATCTTTCTCGCAGCGCGCTGTTGGCCGCCACCCCGCCGGTCACAAACAGCGTGCGCACCTCGCTTTCGCGCGTCGCCTCCAACGTCTTGGCTACCAGGTCTTCCACCACGGCGCGCTGGAATGATGCCACCAGGTCAAGCGTCTTCTGGTCGCAAAGCGGAAGCACGTTCTCCGCTGTGGGCTTGGGGATTCCAGCCAGGGCCTGCTGCCGCGCGGCAATCGCCTGCCTCATCTCTTCCAGCTCAACGTATCGAAGCACCGCCGTCTTGATCCCGCTGAAGGAAAAATCGTGCGGCGTTTGCTGAGCTTTTGGCGTCCCGCGATTGCCGTGCTTGATCTGCGACGGAACAAACTTCACCGCCCGCGGATTGCCGTGCCGCGCCAGCGCATCGATGATCGGCCCGCCCGGATAGCCCAGCCCCAGCAGCTTGGCGACCTTATCGTAAGCTTCGCCGGCAGCATCATCGCGCGTGCGGCCGATGTTCTTGTACGTCCAGCCGCGATCACGCTGCTCCGCCAGAAAAAGATGTGTATGGCCGCCCGACACCACCAGCGCCAGCAGAGGAAAGTCGATCTGGAAATTCCCCTTCTGCTTTTCTTCCAGCAGCACCGCATGGATATGCCCTTCCAGATGGTTTACCGTGATGAGAGGCTTGTTCAGCGCAAAGGCGAGCGACTTGGCATAGCTGATTCCCACCAGCAACGCTCCGGCCAGGCCCGGCCCCTGCGTGACCGCGATCGCGTCCACGGATTCATAAGTCTGCTGTGCCTCTGCCAGCGCCTGCCGCACTACCGGAACAATCGCGCGCAGATGCTCCCGCGAGGCCAGCTCCGGCACCACGCCGCCATAGGGCTGGTGCGTGGCGATCTGCGATGAGACTACGTTCGAGAGCAGCATCTGGCCGTCACGCACTACGGCCGCGGCGGTCTCGTCACATGAGGTTTCAATCCCCAGAATG
>DASTPO010000356.1:0-9914 GCA_035762225.1 Candidatus Angelobacter sp. | reverse complement strand
CCCTGTTGACTTCGCAGTAAAGTGGCGTTATTCTGCGTTTACACGGGAAAGGAGGGCGATCCTAATATATGAAAAGTTCTGATTGTAGTGGTTTACGTGAGGTGGCTGAGGCTTAAGGCGTGAGTCTTTAAGTCCTAAGCGAAGCTGCGATTCGCACAAGGCCAGCGCGCCTTCAGCCAATCCCAACAGCTTACCGAATAACCCCGCACTGATGGTGCGGGGTTATTTGCTTTTTGGGTCTCTGCCGCCCCGGCAGCATCAGCTTTTTTGCCTCGCAAAGGACCGGCATTTTCGGTGGCATCAATACCGCGATTATCAGGTAACGTATTGGGCGAAAGTCATGGCCGAGATCGCAACATCTCACAGCGCCGGCGCGGTACGGCGCAACGTCTACGTCTTTGGCGCAGTCTCGTTCTTCAATGACACGGCCAGCGAGATGGCCTACTGGATCCTGCCCGCGTTTCTGGCTTCCCTGGGCGCAGGACCCGCTGCGCTGGGATTGATTGAAGGCGTGGCAGAGAGCGTCGCCTCGGTGGGAAAACTGTTTTCCGGATATCTCACTGATGCGGTGGAGAGGCGCAAGCCGATCGTCGTCTTCGGATATCTTCTGGCCAACCTGGTAAAGCCGCTGCTCGCGTTGAGCACGCGATGGTGGCAGGTGCTGTTCATTCGCTTTGCCGACCGGACGGCCAAAGGCCTCCGCGCTACGCCCCGCGACGTGATGCTGGCCGAGTCAGTGGAAAAAGAAAAGATCGGCCGCACGTACGGACTGCTTCAGGCCATGGATTCAGCGGGCGCCATTGCCGGGCCGCTGATTGCATGGCTGGTGATTGCCCGCACCGGCAATCTGCGCTGGGTATTCTGGCTGGCGGCAATCCCTGGCGCCATCGCCATTGTGGTGGTGCTGCTGGCGCGCGAAACACGGTCGCGCGGCATCAGCCATGAGCCGGCCGCGTCACTGTTTGCGCCGGTCCACCTCTCCGGCCGCTTTTTTTACGTGCTGGGCGCAGTGCTGATTTTTTCTATCGGCAACTCCAGTGACATGTTCCTGGTGCTGCGCGCGCAACAGATCGGGATCACCCCGCGCATGGCCCCTCTGCTGGGACTGGTTTTCAATCTCACGTACACCCTCGGCTCCTGGCCGGCAGGATGGCTCAGTGATCGCCGATCCAGGAACGCCATCGCGGCCGCTGGATATCTCGTCTTCAGCATCACCTATTTCACCTTCGCCCTGGCCCCAAGCCACGCTGCGATCTGGACCGTTATGGCCGGTTACGGCCTTTATTACGCTCTCACCAGTCCGGTGCTGCGCGCGCTGGTGGTGGAGACGGTTGAGCCGGGATCGCGCGGCCGCGCGTTCGGCCTGTTCTATTTCTCGACTAGCATTGCGGCGCTGCTCTCCAGCGTGGTCACGGGACAGCTGTGGAATCGGTATGGCGCGGCTCTTCCCTTCTATGCGTCCGCCGCGCTGGCAGTTGTTGCTGCGTTGCTGCTGCTGGCTGCCGGAAATAAGCCGGCCCCCGCTGGCGCGATCCTGGAGAAGAAACTGGCTGGCGGCGAACACGCTGACTGGGACAGCTATCACTGACGCGGTGGGCTAACGATTCCGATTTCGCGTGAGCCAGAGCGCTATCGCCAGCTGGAAAAAGAACGCACCCGTAATATCCAGCAGCACGTCATAAACGCTCGATGTGCGCGAGGGAATGAAGCTCTGGTGGTACTCGTCAAGGCTGGCCGCGAGCAGTGTCAACAGCAGGGCCACGCTGGCCCAGCGAAAAACCCAGCGCTCACGCGCGGGCAGCGTGGCCCGCCAGGAGATAAACGAGAGCGCGCTCAGCGTGCCATAACTCATGAAATGGGCTGACTTGCGCACCAGAAAATGCAGCTGCTGAAACGCGTGGTCGGAGATTCCGCCAAACAGCGCATGAATAATCTTGTGGAGAATGCTTCCGGTGTGATCGGCGGAAAATACGTCAGTAGAGAACGCGGCCAGAACGCAAAGCCACATCAGCGTCGGCGCCCACGCCAGCAGTTTGCGGGAGAACGGGGCCGGTACCGGGCCGGACATTGCGGACGATGACAATTCTGCCTGCCTATTCCAGCCTGTAATTTGGCGCTTCACGGGTGATGATCACGTCATGCACGTGGCTCTCCCGCAGTCCTGCTCCGCTGATGCGGATGAAGCGCGCTTTCTGTTGCAGTTCAGGAATGGTGCGCGTGCCGCAATAACCCATGCCGGAGCGCATTCCACCCACCAGTTGATACACCATCTCCGCCAGAGTCCCGCGATATGGCACCCGGCCTTCAATGCCTTCCGGAACCAGCTTATCCACGCGGTTGCTGGTGCGTTCGCCATCGCGCATCGGCATGTTGTCAGTGGATGAATCTTCCGCGCTTTGCGCGTAGCGTTCGCTCGATCCCGCAGCCATGGCGGAAAGAGATCCCATGCCGCGATACGATTTGAACGAGCGTCCCTGATAGAGAATGGTCTCGCCCGGACTCTCTTCCGTGCCGGCAAAGAGCGAACCGATCATCACCACGCTGGCGCCCGCGGCAATGGCTTTGCTGATGTCGCCGGAAAACTTGATGCCGCCATCGGCGATCACAGGAATCTGCGCATCGCGGCAGGCCCGCGCCGCCTCGGCAATTGCGGTAATCTGCGGCACGCCCGCGCCGGTAACAATGCGCGTGGTACAGATCGAGCCTGGCCCTACGCCCACCTTGATTGCATCCGCGCCGGCTTTTGCCAGGGCGCACGCGCCTTCATGCGTGCCCACGTTGCCGGCCAGCAAATCAATCTCCGGCAATTTGGACTTGATCGCCTTCACCGCCTCCAGCACGCGGCTGTGGTGGCCGTGCGCGCTGTCAATGGCCAGCACATCCACTTTGGCCTTTACCATCTCCTGCGCGCGCTCCAGGTAATCGCCGGTAGAGCCAATGGCCGCACCCACGCGCAGCCTCCCATGCTGGTCCTTGGCGGCATTGGGATATTTGAGTTTCTTCTGTATGTCCTTTACCGTGATCAGGCCCTTCAGGTTGTACTTGTCATCCACCACCAGCAGTTTTTCCACGCGGTGCTCGTGCAGGATCTTTTCCGCGTCTTCGAGAGTAGTTCCCACCGGGACGGTGATCAGGTTGTCCTTGGTCATGATTTTGCTGATCAGGATGTCCGTCCGCGTTTCAAAGCGCAGATCACGATTGGTGAGGATCCCGACCAGTTTTTTGTTCTTGGTAACCGGAACGCCGGAGATCTTATAGCGCCTCATCAACTCCAGCGCGTCGGCAATCTTGTGGTCGGGAGAGAGCGTGATCGGGTCCATAATCATGCCGCTCTCCGATCGCTTTACCTTGTCGACCTCGTCAGCCTGCTGTTCAATCGAGAGATTGCGGTGAACAATCCCCAACCCGCCCTGCTGGGCAATGGCAATGGCCAGACGAGACTCGGTCACTGTATCCATGGCCGCGCTGATAATGGGGATATTGAGACGAATATTTCGCGAAAGCTGGGTTTGGGTATTGACCTCCGCCGGCACCACTTCTGACTGGGCAGGTAGAAGCAGGACGTCGTCAAAGGTCAGGGCCTCAGGCACAGGAAAATGAATCATGTTTTATCTCTAGAGGAGGGACTAAGCAGCTATTGTAAATGGTTTCGTTGCAACGCGTCAGAAAACGTGATCCGACTGTTGCCTTCGTTTCGCCCTTTTTGCACACGAAAGTAATATTGACCAAAGTTCAGCGACCCGCGATACTTCAGGGGTGATGGAACCCAAGCAAGGCCTTCAAACCGCACCCTCCGCAGCAGCAGCCACCGCCGTCGATAAGCGTACGGAAAAGCGGCTGCATCTGGCGGTTCCGGTCAAGGTATTTCCGGACGTTGCCAGCGTCGAATCACAGAACTGCTGCACGTATGAGATTTCCACCAATGGCGCTCGCCTGGTTACGCCGTCGGGGATAAAAACGGTAGGCCAGACCATCTGGCTGCAACGCCAAAATCGCCGGGCCCGTTACAAAGTTAAGTGGATCGGCGAACCTGGGACCTCTCTTCAGGGCCAGGTTGGCGTTGAATCTCTTGAACCCTCCAATGTGATCTGGGAGCCTGAAATCAAGGCCCGCATCATGCGCTCCTAGCCTTCCGATTTCCCAGTCCCGCCCAAACTGCACTCTTCTTATATTCACGGCGTTCCTGCGGGTTACTACATTGGGACGATAGGCCAAAAATCTGCTCAGGCCTAAGTACACCACCTTAGTGCGCTTCCATAAGAAAAGCTCAACAATGAGGCGATCCCCCTAAAAAGTGTTTCGGCCATGAGCGAAAACTATCCTTATATAGTCCGTTGCAATGATTGCGAATACGTCAGCCAGGTCTATCTGGACGAACCGACCGCAATGAACGAACGCGATTTCCATTCCTTTGAGCACCTCCACTCTGTCTCCATCTGGCGCTATGCCTGGGAACAGTGGACCATGGTGACGGAGTTGATGGGCGTAGAACTGCATTAGATCTCCAGCCCCGAAAGCTTTTCGCGCTGAGATCGTTTACGGCCGATTGCAAACATTTTCGTGCTGGGATCAAAATGCAACGTTGCTATGCGCCTGGCCTTTCTGAAGAAATAGCACCCCTGGACACCGCCCACACAGCTTGATTGCCCGCTATCCGCTGCGCATGTTACCTTTAAAAATTCAACCTTATGCTTCGCTCCTATCAGGGAATCGCGCCCCGCATTCACGACTCATGCTATATCGACGAATCTGCCCAGATCATCGGCGACGTCGAAATCGGTGAAAACTCCAGCGTCTGGATGAATGCAGTGATCCGCGGCGACGTCTTCGCCATCCGCATCGGCAGGAACTCCAATGTGCAGGATTGCAGCGTGCTTCACGGCATGCGCCACAAATACGGAGTCACTATGGGTGACTGGGTCACCGTTGGGCACTCGGTTACGCTGCACGGCTGCACCATTGGCGACCGCTGTCTGATTGGAATGGGCTGCGTGATTCTAAACAATGCAAAAATCGGTGAAGGCTGCATCATCGCCGCCGGCACGGTCATTCCGGAAGGCACGGTGATTGAACCGTATTCACTGTGGATGGGCGTTCCCGGCAAGTTCAAGAAGAAGATTGATGATGAAGAAACCCAGAAATCGATCATGATGTACGGGAAGAATTATTTTGACTACACGCAGATCTATCGCAAAGAGTTTCCCGGGAAATAATGGCTAACCAGATCAAGGCCGTCCGCGGCACCCGCGACATTCTTCCTCCCGACACTGGGACGTGGAACTTTGTCGAAGCAGCGGTGCGCGAGGTCTTTCGCGTCTATAACTTCCAGGAAATCCGCACGCCCGTTCTTGAGGACTTGCAGTTGTTTCAGCGCTCCGTGGGCGAAGAGACTGACATTGTTTCCAAAGAGATGTTTGCCTGGGAAGACCGCGCGCGGGCCCAGAGCGAGAAAGGCCAGTGGCTCGCACTTCGCCCGGAGAACACCGCCGGCGTGGTGCGCGCTTATATCGAGCACAAGTTGTGGGAACGGCCCGGCTTACAGCGCTTTTATTACATTGGCCCGCAGTTCCGCCGCGAACGTCCGCAGAAAGGGCGTTACCGCCAGTTCTACCAGATTGGCGCGGAGGTGATTGGGCCAACCGCCGCGGGCAGCGAATCGCCTGCGGTAGATGCCGAACTCCTGGAGATGCTGGCTGCTCTTCTTGATCGCTTGGGGATCCAGGGCTGGAGTTTGAAACTCAACTCTGTGGGCTGCGCCAATGACCGGCCCATTTATCTTCAGGCCCTGCGTGACGCACTGAAAGATGTCGTCCACACCATGTGTCCGGACTGCCAGCGTCGCGCGGAAACTAATCCGCTGCGCGTGCTTGACTGCAAGGTCCCTGCGGACCAGCCGATCATCGAGAAGCTACCCCGAATGGCTGACTATCTGGACGAAAGCTGCCGCACGCACTTTGCTGAAGTACAGAAGATTCTCAGCGCCATGGAAGTGCCTTTCACCATTGACCACCGGCTGGTGCGCGGGCTCGACTATTACACGCGCACCGCGTTTGAATTTACGCACGGCGCGCTGGGAGCGCAGAACGCCATCCTCGGCGGGGGACGCTATGACGGACTTTCAGAATCGCTTGGCGGGCCGCCCGCGCCCGGCATCGGTTTTGCCATCGGAGAAGACCGCCTGGTGATGACCTTGCAGGAATCTGCAGGAGTTAAAGCGCAGCCGGCGGATATTTACATTGCGCCTCTCGGTGCGGGCATGAATGTGCATGCCGCAAAGCTGGCGCGCGAACTGCGCCGCCAGGGTGTTGTGGTCACCACTGGCGATGACAGCTTTAAGCTCAAGAAGTCACTCGAAACCGCCAGCAAACTCGGCGTGCGCTTTGCCTTGATTCTGGGGGAAAACGAGGTCAATTCCGGGCAATATGCCCTGAAAAACCTGAATACCGGCGAACAGGCCAGCGTGGGCCTGGGTGAGATTCCAGGGATTGTGAAGTTGTGAAATACTCATTTCCAAAAAGAAACGGCACCGGGGTAACGACCACGCGGTAAAATTGGAAATTCCGTCTGGAAAGATAAACTTTAATGAGACGTCTCAACGTCCGAATGGCGCAACTGGAAGCTTGTAAGAAGAAGATAATGTTTGCCTTACACAACAAGCCTAAAAACCCTGAGTTGCATCATGGCGAATTGCTTCTTCTACAACTCATCAAGGGCGAAGCTGAAAAACTCGATAAAACAAATGGCCGCATTGAATTTATACTCGTTTTTGATCACCTGCAGCCGGATCCAGACGGAAAGATCAGCCGCAAAAATTGGCCTTCAGAAGACCGAGTTTGGAAATGGATCCTTTATTGCTCTGAGATATTTTCAACTACTCCATTCAGCCTGGAGAATCTTAATCTCTCGAAGAATTATGCAGGTCAAACAAATCCCCGATATATCGATCCAAAAGATGAAAAACTGATCTTAGAACATATTTCTAGGCGTTCTTAGATTTTGCTTGGGCTCGCCAAAAGACGCGGGGCATCGCGCCTACAGCATGCAATGTTTCCGTTTGCTCTCGCTCAGGTTGTAGCAGGCGTTTGTGTGGGAGATTTTTGCTCGAAGATCTTCATCATCTTCTTCTGAGTTTCAGCTTCGGGGGCGGCCTGCCTCCCAATCGCTACCTCTGGCTCCTCGTAAAATGGGTTCTCTAACGCGATGGGCCCTTCAATACGGATAAAGCGGTGCGTTGCGATGCAGTGGTCAAGAAACTGTGACGGAATGGATTTCCGATTGTATTGGCACAGTCCCAGCGCTCGGTGCTCGGCATAGAACTTATTCAGACAGGATTCGTATTCGGCAATCTCTTCAGTTCCCACGGCGCCGTCCATGACCCAATTCATATCGCCCGCCGCACTCAGGCCGGTAAAGCCGCTATCGAGCGCGTCCTTCACAGCTTCCTGAAGAAACGAAATCATGCTTTTAGCGCTGAAGTACCCGTCCTTCAAGTGGGCCTCGCCTTTGGTGACCAGATTCAGTGCGCCCCGGCCTTCTTCGCGGGCCACATTGACGCCTGCATTCTGCAGCGCGCTCCGGAGTTCGTCCGGCGTATGTTCGCCGCATACGTACAAGCACCGCTCATTGCGGCCAAGCCCTGCCTGGATATATTCGACAGCAGCCTGTAACTGTTCCTCAGGTGAAGAGTAGAGAGCGCAGATGTGATCGCCTTGCTGATAGACAAGTCGGCGGGATGACATTGGGTACCTCTTGCTGACTGGCTTGCCAGGCTCAGTTCCTCAACATAGTCTACCACTTGTGCCGTCAGCAAAAAATACGCCCTCATAAGACCTGAGTATGGACGGAACAGGCCAACGTTACGGTCGGACGGGATCATACCGATCACCCGAAAACAGGCTCCGTCTCCGCAAGAGCGCCTACCTCACGGTCAACGCATCCCCCGTCTGGTGCTCTGTAATCTGAAATTTCAAGAATTCATGGATCGCCTGCACCGCCGCAGCGTTGTCAGAGGTGATTACCACCTGTCCGCCGTTTCCAACTTTGTCATAGCGATACTTGATTTGGCTTTTCAGCTTCCGCATTACAGGCACGCCCGGCGGCGTCTGGTCGTGAACGAACATGGGGACGTCGAAATCCCCAGACTGGAAGGCCCCGGCAATATGTTGCAGGTGCATCTGAATCTCTTCTACGCTGGCTTTGTCCCCGGAGGAGTTGGCCGTCACCTGGATTGCGCCACCGTCTTGATGCAACAGGAAATGGTGGGTGGTTTTGTCCTGCGCAAACCCCATTCCCTGCGCGCCCCGCCTATCGAGGCCGTCTTTGCCATGGCTGTGCTCCGCCATGGCTGCCTGATGCTGCTCATGCATCGGACATGCCTTCATGCTGTCTTCGTTATCCGCCGGCTTCGATTTCTCCTGTGCAGCGCTGCAAACCGTCATTGCAATTACAGCCAGTATCGTCAAAATGGGTTTCATCTTTTCCTGCCCTCATCTCTTTCCAGTTTCCGCTTCAGACCGGGAGACATCTGCGGTGAAATCGCCCGCACGCTTTCAGGGTGGTTGGCGATAAACATTTCCAGCAGCCCTGCCCGCTTGCCCGGAGCCGTGGATTTCAGCTTCCTGGCCCAACCGCGGATCGCCCGTCGTAGCGCGCGATGCAACGCGTTTAATTCGTCGATACGCACTTGCAGCTCTCGCGCCTTGGCTACCGCCAATGCATGGACCTGGTGGCACGGCGCTATTCCACGGTCGCGGGACCGCAGGATCTCTCGCAGCTCATCCACGGTAAAACCGATACTCAAGGCCGCCCGGATCAGCCGCACTCGATCCAGGGCTTGCGGCCCGTAGTGACGGTAACCGTTTTGTGACCGTTGCGCCGCGGGAAGCAGCCCCTTGCGCTCGTAATGACGCAGCGTGTCCCGGCTCACGCCTGCAAGTTGCGCCAGCTCTCCAGATCGAAACGTCAAGGCCACTGGGGCTTTTGTCATCATAGGCATTCTCAACTGTGGAATATATTCCATGGTCAAGCGTTTTTCAGCGATCAACTCGCGCCGGGCCTCCGAGCCTTTATAATCAGAGTCTTAGCCAATGCATCATTTCAGAGCGTAGAAAGGTATTGCTTTGCCGCTGGATTTTTTAGGTGAACTTCGTCGCACACACATGTGCGGAGAGCTGCGCCCGGAGAACGCGGGACAGCAGGTGGTTTTGCTGGGCTGGGTCAATCGCCGGCGCGACCTGGGGAACGTTATTTTTATCGATGTCCGCGACCGCAGCGGGATCACGCAGCTGGTCTTTGATAAAGGCGACAATTCGGCGGTGCATGAGAAGGCCAGCAACCTGCGCTCTGAGTATGTGATCGCCGCCATCGGCAAGGTGCGCCGGCGCGAAGCCGACACCGTGAACAAAAATATCGCGACCGGCGAGGTTGAGGTCACGGTGGACGAACTCAAACTGCTCAATGAATCCAAGCTGCCGCCGTTCCTGCCCAGTGAAGCGGGCAGCCTGAATGAAGAGGTGCGCCTCAAATACCGCTACATCGATCTCCGCCGCGAGACCATGCAGTACAACATTGAGATGCGGCACAGGGTGGCGCTGGCCATCCGGCAGTATCTTTCCGGTGAAGGCTTTCTCGAAATCGAAACTCCGTTCATGACCCGCTCCACACCGGAGGGCGCGCGCGATTATCTGGTTCCCAGCCGCGTGCATCCAGGCGAGTTTTATGCGCTGCCGCAATCGCCGCAGCTGTTCAAGCAGATCCTGATGATTTCCGGCTTCGATAAATATTTTCAGATCGTGCGCTGCTTCCGCGATGAGGACCTGCGCGCCGACCGCCAGCCTGAGTTCACCCAGATCGACCTGGAGATGAGCTTCCCGCAGCCGGACCGCGTCTATGCGGTGGTGGAAGGCTTTTTGAAA
>DASTPO010000355.1:0-17600 GCA_035762225.1 Candidatus Angelobacter sp. | reverse complement strand
GGCTCGTCCCAGGGCCAAAGCGTCCTCGGGAACGTCCTCGGTGATGGTGGAGCCAGCGGCGACGTAGGCGCCTTTGCCCACGCGCACCGGGGCCACCAGCGTGGAGTCGCTGCCGACAAACGATCCGTCTTCAATCACCGTGACGTGCTTTTTTTCACCGTCATAGTTGCAGGTAATGGTGCCGGCGCCGATGTTGACCTGCTCGCCGATCTCCGCGTCGCCAAGATAGGTGAGATGGTTGGCCTTGGAGCCTCGGCCCAGGCGCGTCTTTTTGGTTTCCACAAAGTTTCCCACGTGCGCCCCTTCACCGATCTCGCTGCCCGGCCGCAGGTGCGAGTAAGGGCCAAGCAACGCGCCCGCTGAAACCTGGGATTGATCGATGATGCAGCCTGGACGCACCAGAACGTTGTCGGCAAGCTGGGAATCTCTGATGATGCTGAAGGAACGGACACGACAATCCGCGCCAATGCGGGTGTTGCCCAGAATCTGCACGAATGGCTCAAGAATGGTGTCGGCCGCTATCTCCACCTGTGGATCGATCACACAGGTCTCGGGGCGATAAATGCTGACGCCTGCGGCCATCAGGTCATGGCACTTGCGGGCCCGTAAGGCGGTGTCCAGCCCGGCTAGTTCAGCCAGCGTATTCGCGCCCAGCACTTCAGCCGCGTCGCCGGCCCTTAGCGCGACCACGATGGCGCGGGCCTTCACCAACAGCGCCGCCATGTCAGTAAGGTAAAACTCATGATGCGCGTTGTCTGTCTTCAGGCGGTCGATATGAGCAAAGAGCGGCCGCGTGGCAAAAGCGTAAATCCCCGAGTTGATCTCACGCAGCTTCTGTTGCGCCGTGCTGAGCGCTTTCTGCTCCACGATGGCCTTCACTCGATCACTGCCCGCGCCGGTGCGAACCATCCGGCCATAACCGGTGGGATCAGGCGGCTCCGCGGTCAGGATGGTCATCGCGGCTTTTTTTGCCAGATGGAATTCGCGGACCGATGCGATGGTTTCCGGACGGATCAGCGGCACGTCGCCGGAAAGCACCAGGAGATTTTCATAGCCCTGGACCGACTCCCGGGCACACATGATGGCGTGTCCGGTGCCGCGCTGCTCCGCCTGCAAGACAAATTTCACGCCCATGCCGCCCACCGCGGCGCGCACGGCTTCAGCCTGATGGCCGATGATGACATAGATGTCGGCAGGAGAGACGATCCGCTGTGCCGCCTGGATCACATGCGCCAGCAGCGGCTGGCCGGCTATTTCATGCAGGACCTTGGCGCGCTTCGACTTAAGTCGAGTACCCTTGCCGGCAGCCATGATGACAATGGCAAAGCCGCCGCCGGAGGTGGTTGCTTTCAGAGTCATTAATTCAACACCAGGGATTCGGGCATCAAGCAATCATCTTAAAGCCTGCGGAGCGAAATCAGAGGGATGTCCGGCAAATTTTGCCACTCGGAGAAGTTCCTGGCACAAACGGTCCGTGGCATGGCGGGCGAAATCGCTTTCCAGGATGAAATTACCGGCAATGCAGCGCACGCCCATTTTCTCAATGACATCGATATCGGCTTCTACCTGCTGGGCGCTCTCTTCGGCGTAGCGATCTCGCATGCTGTCTGAAACAGGAGCGGTGTTCACCAGCGCATAATCAAACAGACGCGGCCTGGAATGTGCGTTGATGGCCTTGATGTGGTCGGACGCCGTCATGTTCAGGCTCTCATTTGCCTCCGTCATCAGGTTGCAGATGAACACCTTGGTGGCCCGCGAGCCGGCAATGGCTTCAGGAATCCCGCGCACCAGAAGGTTCGGAATAAGGCTGGTGAAGAGCGAACCCGGACCCATGGTAATCACGTCAGCGGCGGCAATGGCTTCAAGGGTCTGCGGCAACGGCTCAGGGCGCGGCGGCACCATGTGCAGTTCAACAATACGGCGATCGCTGGCGTTGATCCGGGTTTCACCCACAACGTGAGACTCATCGTCCATGATGGCTTCCAGCTGGACATTCGCCGAAGTTGCGGGAATGATGTGAGCGCGCGTCGCCAATATCTCTGACGCCTGTTTCACAGCCACGGCAAAATCGCCGGTCATGGCGGTGAGCGCGGCGAGGAAAAGATTGCCGAAGTTGTGCCCTTCAAGATCGCCGGAGCTGGAAAAGCGATATTGAAAAAGCTTGGAGAGAAGACTTTCGTCCTCAGAAACCGCTACCAGGCAGTTGCGGACGTCGCCCGGAGGCAGCATGCCCAATTCGCGGCGCAAACGTCCACTGGAGCCGCCATCATCGCTCACGGTGACCACCGCGCTCAGGTCAGAGATGAACTGGCCCCGCGGCGGGACTTCACCGGCGCGCACTGTGTACTGCTTGAGCCCTTTCAGCAGCGTGGACAGGCCGGTGCCACCGCCAATTGCAACCAGACGCGTCCCTTGGTCTGATCGACGACGGTTCTGCGCTTGGTGTGGCGCCATTGAGTCGCTTTAGCGTTTCCTGGGTTCGGAACTCGAGGGAGGCGGATCAGTGGGCTCAGGATAAAGCAGCTCGGTAAAGCGTGGATCGTCCGCCATGTTTTGAAAATCAGAGTCGTTGCGGGCCTGAAAGCGGTTCTGCGGATTGAGGCGGATTGCCTCGCTCAGGTTCTTGAGCGACGCTTCCACCTGGCCGGTAAGGCAATCCACCACAGCCATGCCGTAATAACCAAAGTCCGCCTTCGGGTTCTGTTTGAGAATCTTCTCAACATGTCCGCGCGCCTGGTCATACTGGCCGGAGTTCATGAGAGAAACCGCATAATCAAAGTGCTCTTCCTGCGTTTTAAAGGTGGTGGAAGCGCCGGCCAGCTGCTGATTGCACAGGTTGATGTGGACCCGGGCACGGTCCATCAGATCGCGGTTTCCGCCCGCCAGGATTTTCTCCAGTAACCCCTTGGCCTTCTCGAATTTATGCTCCTGCATCGCCTTGATGGCGGCCTCGTAGTTTTGCACAGCCTGTGCAAAACCAGGGTCTTCCCGGAAATTCGATCTTGTCGGCGGGGCGGGTGGTTTCTTGCCAGACATCTTTGTTCTATCCGTAATAGCCTTTTGTTTGTTTAATTTAGCAGGCAAACGCTTAACGCTTCCTGCCAGTTTTTTCTTCATTCTGTTGGTTCCTTGCGGCCCCCATCAGAATAGCGGCAAGTTCAGGCTGTGGAAATCAGAAGATCAGCTATCCGTCAGCGATAGGGCAGCTTAGGTTGCTGCCATTTATACGCAGAAAACACGGAAGCGTCAACTGCACCATTCATGGTGGATATTTCACTGAATTGGCGGCACGTTTTCCAGGTCGATCATCTTGAAGTCGCCATGAAAAATGCCTTCGCGGATCATCTTGGGCGTCCAGCCTCTCTTGGATTGCCGATAACTATAGAGGGCCTCGCTCATGCAGGTTCCGCAGTTGGCGCCGTGAGTGCTCTCAAAGCAGCTGCGCAGGCTGGTGTGGCCATGAGCGCGGTCGCAATAGCAATAACAGGGCATCTGGTACAGCACCGATGAAGCACGCGCGGCGGCTTTATAGGATTCCTTCTGCGCCGGGGCTATCAATCCCGACTCAGCCAGCTGCTTTTCCGTCAGGATGGCCGGCAATTTGGTGGCTGCCGCCGGAGCGATCGGATGGTATGCGGGAACGTTATTGGAGCCGGCATACTGGGCATGAGTCATGGCGGCGGCAAAGAGAATAGCCAAAAGACCGAAAAAGTGCTTCATATATTGGCTATTTTACTCCAGAATAGAAGGAGCCTGAAAGGGAGAACTGGCCCGGAATCCCCGGGTGGTGAAGGCTGGAACTGAGCTCAATGGAAATACCCGAACAAGCGACACCCGCTTCCAGCGCAGCCCCTGCCGGCAATCCATCTCCCCAGACCAGCGGACTGGAAGTCCTGCATTCCTGGATACGCGACCTGATTTTCGCGCTGCTGGTGATCTTCCTGATCTTCGTCTTTCTTTACGAACCGGTGAAAGTCGATGGCGGAAGCATGGAGCCTGGCCTGGAAGACCAGGAACACATCTTCATCAACAAAGTGGTTTACCACTTTGAAAGCATCAATCGCGGCGACATCATTGTCTTTCGCTATCCCCGCGACACTCACAAGAGCTTTATCAAACGGGTGATTGGGCTGCCGGGCGACCGGATTCGCATCTCGTATGGCCATGTTTACGTCAACGGTGAATTGCAGCCCGAACCTTATGTTCCACCCGATTACCAGGATGCACGGTCGTTTGCCGAGACCGTGGTTCCGAACAACGCTTATTTCGTCCTCGGCGATCATCGCTCCATGTCCAATGACAGCCGTGAGTTCGGGCCGGTGATGCGCAGCTACATCTACGGCAAAGCCGTATTCGGCTACTGGCCCATGGAGAAATTAGGCGCATTGCACTGAGGGGAATCGATGTTTTCCAGGCTACAAGTTGCATTGATCCGTAAATTTGCCAGAAAACGGCTGGGCAAAGACATTGCTCCGCTGGGCACGCTGGCCAGTCATCCTGACGTTCTCATTCCATACGCGAAATTCAGCATGGCGCTGGAGAAGACCAGCCTGGTTCCGGCGAAGCTGAAGGTTCTGGGCCAGATCCGCGCGGCCAAACTGGTCGAGTGCCCGTTTTGAATCGACATCAACTCTGCCGGAGGCAGACAAGCGGGAATCAGCGACGACCAGATCCGAAACCTGAACTGGTATGCGGAAAGTGATCTCTTTTCACCCGATGAGAAGCTGGTGCTTGAGTTGGCCGACGCAATAACAGCTACTCCGGCCAAAGTAACTCCCGAGCTGCGGGAGCGGTTGCAGAAACGCTTCTCAACCGCGCAGCTGGTCGAGTTGGGCGCGGCCATCGCGTGGGAAAACTATCGTGCCCGCTCCAACCGGGTCTTCGGCTTCGGCAGCGAAAATTTCTACACTCCGGCTGAGCCGGAGAGCGAGCCTGTCTCCCAACAAAAAAAGAAGACTGGCTGACCATCGGAAGCTTTGCCGCGCCCGGCGCCGCAGATAAATCGCCCGCAGAAATACCAATCACATGACGAAACTGCATCTCGCGATGAAAGACTTGCGCATTCGCGAGCTGCTTCGGCCACCTTTTGCGATCTTTACGTATCTCAATAGACAAGGAAGCAACCAGGAAGCAATCGGATGCGCGCATCAAACCTGGCTATCGCCGGAACACGGCCCAGAGAATCTCTTCACCTGGAGGCAGGCCCGGAAGCGCGGCGCTGCCGGCGAAAGTTCCTTCACTTCTTCCCTGAAGGATTTCAAGACGAAACCTACCTGGCGTGGGAGCGCGACTATAAAGCCAACGCGCACCACGAATGGACTCGGCTGCTGAATCAATCCATCCATGCCGACCTGCTGAGCCAGGGCGAGTTCCGAGAGATTGCGCTAAGAGCGGTGAAGATCGAGGCGCGCACCAACCTGATTTTCTCTTTTGAAAAGATGGCGCTGCGGGACGCGGTTAAGTCGGCGTCGGGAGCGCGCAATTTTGCCCAGGGACTCTACGACTTTCTTTACAGCCCTGCCGACGTGGAACACAGGTTTGGCCAGTGGTGTAAGGTGGTGGCGGGCTTGCCGCGCCGCCAGACTCGCGTTTCCACCTGGCCCATCGTCACCGTCTTCGGCTTTCTCGCCCAGCCGCAGCAGCACATCTTCCTGAAGCCAACCGTAACGCGGCTGGCCGCCCGCGAGTACCACTTTCCCTTTCATTATGATTCGCGCCCGGAATGGAAAACCTACGCCAGCTTCCTGGAATTTGCCGCCCGGGTAAAAAAAGACCTGGTCGATCTGGAGCCGCGAGACATGATCGACGTGCAATCCTTCCTATGGGTGCAGGGATCGGACGAGTACGACGAATAAGCCTCGAGGCCACCTCACTCCAGGCTCATTCACAGCGCAAAGAAACCATGGGATCGATGCGCGCGGCGCGGCGCGCGGGAATGTAGCTTGCCAGTAACGCCACTGTCGCCAGCAAACAAGCGATGGCGGTAAAAGTGAGCGGATCGGTGGGCCGGACGCCAAAGAGCAGGCCGCTCACCAGCCGGGCAAAGGCGAACGCCGCAATCAGGCCTAGCCCAACCCCGCACAGGGCCAGCACCATGCCCTGCCTCACTACCAGTGAAAGAATGCCGCGTTGCGATGCTCCGAGCGCCATGCGAATACCAATCTCGCGCGTTCCCTGGCTCACCAGATAGGCCATCACGCCATAAATCCCGATGGTCGCCAGCGCCAGCGCAAAGCCGGCAAACAGCACCAGCAGCACGGTGGAGAAGCGCCGCCGCGCCAGAGACTCAGCCACCCGCTGCTCCATGGTGAGCACGCGGTACATGGGGAGATCGCGATCAAGATCGTGAATCTCGCGCCTCACCGACGCGGCAAGCAGTTCCGGCGGGGTGCTGCTGCGCACCACAACGTTCATCGCCCGGCCAACGTGCTGGCTCTGGGGAAGATAAAGCCCTATACGCGAATCGGAATCCAACGTGTCCTGTTTGATGCGCCCGACCACGCCGACCACAATGGCCCAGACGGGCTTGGATGCGAGATCGCCAAAGCTGATGCGCTTGCCCAGCGGGTCCTGGTTGGGCCAGAGTTGCTGCGCCATGAATTCATCCACCAGCACAACCTGCGGCTTATCCGGCGTGTCCTCTTCATTGAAGAGGCGTCCCTTGATCAGCGGTATCTGCATCGCCTCAAAATAGTGGCCGGCCACGACCCGTTCATCGGCGTTGATGAAGTTTTCACCTGGCGGAGAAATGCGGCCTTCAACAGTGATGGGCCCCCAGGCAAACATATCACTGAAGGGAAGCGAGGAAATGCCGCCGGCAAAGGTGGCGCCGGGAATGTGCTCCATGCGTTCAAACAGCCGGCGATAGGTCGAGCGGACCAGCTCGGGATCTTTGTATCTGTCGCCGCTCATGGTCAACTCCATGGTCAGCACGTTGGCGGCATTGAAGCCGGGAGAAACATTTTCGAGTCGCACAAAGCTGCGGATGAGCAGCCCGGCGATGATGAGCACCACCACTGAAATCGCCAGTTCCGCGACCACCAGCAGGCGGCGAAGATTGTTGCCGCGTCCCCACATGGCGCTTGCGCCGGCCGAACCGCGATCCGCGTCTTTCAACGCGGTCTGCAAATCCGGCCGGGAAACACGGAGAGCGGGCGCAAGTCCAAACAGAATTCCCGAAATGATGGAGATAATGAGAGTGAAAAGGAGAGCGTCTACTCGCAAGCCAATTTCGCCCAGCCGGGGAACACTCTTCGGGCCGAGAACGTGGATCCAATGCATGCTGGTGACGGCAAAGAGAATACCCAGCGCACCGCCGCACAGCGCGAGCAGAACGCTTTCCGTCAGCAACTGCCGGACAATGCGGCCTGAACTGGCGCCAACGGCCGTGCGCACCGCGATTTCTTTCTGGCGGCCAACTGCGCGCGAAAGCAGCAGATTAGCGACGTTGACGCAGGCGATCAACAGCACGCATCCTACTGCTCCCAGCAAAATGAAAAGAGTGTGGCGCACACTGCCTACAACCTGTTCCAGCAACGGAACGATTCTGAAGGTGAGGCCGCCGTTCGGAGGATAAACCTCAGGGTGGTCCTGGCGAAGTCGCGCCGTGATGGTGTTCATCTCCGCCTGCGCTTGCTGCACTGAAACTCCAGGCTTGAGCGTGGCGAGAATGTTGTAATCTTCATGGCCGCGAACGGTGGAGGCAGCTGCGGCCAGAGGCAGGGGAACAAAAATATCAGCCTGCTCGGTGCCATAGAGCAGCGGCAGCACTTCCTGCGGCAGAACGAATCCTCGTGGCAGAACTCCAACCACCTGGTATCCCGCGCCATTGAGCGTAATGGAGCGGCCCACGATGTGCGGATCAGATCCAAAGCGGCGCGTCCACATGCCATAGGTCAAGACCGCAGTGGCAGCATGCCCGACGGCGTCTTCATCCTGGGTAAAGAGGCGGCCATAGGCCGGCGTAGCGCCGAGCATCGGCAGCAGGCTGGATGATACCCGCATCACACCGACGCGTTCGGGATCGCCCTCGCCGGTCAAGCTGAAAATACCGCCGATGGCGAGCGCCGCCTGATCAAAACCGTGATGGCCTGATCTGATATCGAAATACTGTGCGGTGGAAAACCAATCCTGGGTGATTCCCAAACCGGGCGAAGTGTTCCAGAGAATCACCAGACGGCCGGCGTCTTTATAAGGAAGCGGCCGCAGCAGCAGAGCGCTGGTGATGCTGAAGATGGCGGTGTTGGCGCCGATGCCGATGGCCAGAGACAAGACCGCTGCAACAATGAAGCCCGGGTTCCGGGCGAACGTTCGCAGCGCGTAGCGAAGGTCGCGGGCGAGGGTGTTCATCAGGGGAAGATCGTAGCATGTCCCTGCGCCCAATCTGGCAGCCGTGGGACGAAATGCAGCCGCAGCGGCGCAGGCTATTCAATCCTGACGGCCCGATCGCTTACCTTGGAAAATTTATCGAATACAGCGGGGTCGTGACCGGGGATGATCAGCCGCGGCGAAGCCGCCAGCTCTTTCATGCGGTCCTGGGCGCGAAGATTGGACGCGGCGTCAAGAGTCTGGGCGATGGGCATATGCTTCTCGAGGTTTTCATAGAGATACATGTTGTCACTGGCCAGAACCACCGTGCCGCCGCTGGTGCTGACGCCGACATATTGCGACTGAAACGTATGCTTGCCCCCGGTATAGCAGGTGATGCCGGGAAGAATCTCCTGGGCATCGCCATTGACGAAGCTCACGCGGCCGGCAAGATTCAGTTTCACCGCCGCAAGCACGTCGTCAGGATCAATGTCGCCGTGGGTGCGCGGCTGGTGCCATGCTTCACCGGTGTAGTAGGTGTATTCATCTTTCTGCAGCCAGATACGCGCGTTAGGGAAAAGGTCCATTCCGTCGGCGTGGTCCCAGTGCATATGCGTAATGATCACGTCAGTAATATCTTCAGGTTTGACCGCCGGCGTTATTCCTGACTGTGCGACCGCGTCAGAGGGCTTAAGGAAGTCATTGACTTTCCAGTTCTTAAAGAACTGCGCACGATAAAAGCCGGAATCCACCAGGATGTTGCGCCCATTGCCTCGAACCAGCCAAACCGTCATGGCGATGGACAATTTGCGAGCCGGATCGGCGCCGGAAACCAGCGCATTTACCGGGAAATCCGGGATAGATGCATAGCGGATGGCAAAGACCTCATACTGTGGTTTGGCGGAGGGTTGCGGCGTCCCGGAACGCTGGGCCGCGGCCGGGTCCTGGGGCTTGCCGGTTGCGGCGGTTTGGCCGAAATCGGCGTACGCTGAAACCAGCAGAATTATCGCAAGCAGGAACTTGACTGGATGTATCATAGGCTTCCCCCAAAGATGCCGTTGCAATAAACAGGAAAATAGATTGCATGAATAACTCGGGAATGTCGAGAAGCCCGCAAGTCCCCACCTTGTCCAGACGTGTGGGAGTAAGTTTCCTGCTGGGTTTCGCCTTGTTCGTTTTAGGTGCGTTCCTGCAAACGGTCCTCAAGAATGAAGGGATCGCCGGAACCAGCGTTTACGTGGATGACCTGGTGATGGGCGTGGCCGCCGGTCTGCTGGTCTTTGCCTTTGAACAGCGCCGCTCAAGGGAGATCCAGGAAAAGATTGCCGTGATTGCCGCCATGAACCACCACGTCCGTAACGCGCTACAGACCATTTCCTACGCGCCTTACACCGAGCAGGCAAAGCAGATCCAGTTGATTCAAGACTCCGTAAACCGCATCCAATGGGCGTTACGTGAGATTCTGCCGGGCACAGTCGAGGCAACCAAGCCGCCTGCCTCCGACAAAATACTTGAGTCAGGCAAATCACGGGGCAGCAAGGAAGCCTCCTAAGCGCATATCATTTCCATCATGACGGAATTCCCCATCGACCACGTTCGCGCCGCCTTTCCCGCGCTGCACGATGATTTCATTTTTTTTGACAACGCCGCGGGCGCGCAATCGCCCCGAACGGTCCTGGATTCCGTGGCCAACCACCTGCTGCGCCGCAATGTGCAGCGAGGCGGGCGCTACCGGCATTCACAGGAAGTGGACCAGACGATCGCACAGGCCCGCGCCAGCGTCGGCCTGCTGGTGAATGCGCGGCACCCGGATGAAATTTCCTTTGGCATGAATGCCACGTCCTTTATGCGGCTCATCAGCATCGCCATTGGCCAGTCTCTGAAGGACCGGCGCGAGATCATCGTGACCGATCTGGATCATGAAGCCAACATCGCCGTCTGGCTGGCGCTGGAGCGGGAAGGCGCCAGGATTCTCTGGTGGCATTTCAGAGACGATGGCCGGCTGCATCCGGAAGACCTGGAACAGTTGCTTTCTGCGCGCACGCGGATTGTGGCATGCACTCTGGCATCGAACGCGATTGGCTCGATCCTGGATGTCGCGGACGTTTCCCGGCGGGCGCACGCCGCCGGAGCCGAAGTTTTCATCGACGCGGTGCATTACGGCCCGCACGGACCCATTGATGTGCAGGCCTTCGATTGCGATTACCTGGTCTGCTCCGGTTATAAGATCTTCTCGCCGCACATGGGATTTCTCTGGGGACGCCTGGAAACGCTGAATGCCCTGCCAACCTTCCGCGAAGATTTTGTTCCTGACACCACACCCTCCAAGCTGGAGATCGGCACGTATATCTATGAAAACGTGGCCGGAATGGATGCGGCGGTTCGCTACCTGGAAGAGCTGGGACGGATGTTGAATCCGGCTGCTGCGGACCGGCGAGCGGCCCTGGTAGCGGGCACCGAGGCAATCCGGCGGTACGAAGCGCAACTCTCCCGCGCGATGCTGGAAGCGCTGGAAAAAGCGAATGCGACCGTCTATGGCATCACCGATCGAAAGCAGATTCCGCACCGGACGCCGACTCTGTGCTTCAATCTGCCGGACATCGCACCGGATAAAGTGACGGAGAAGCTTGCGGCGCAGAATATCGGCGTGCGCGACGGCCATATGTACTCTCCGCGACTGATGAAGCGTTTGGGGCTCACCAAAGAGAGCGGCGCGGTGCGAGCTTCACTGGTGCACTACAACACGCTGGCGGAGGTTCAGAGGTTTGGCGAACTACTGGCGGAGATGCGGCCGGCATGAAAGAGCAGAAACTTCAGCGGGCCTGACCCACCATGAGCGATCAACCACGCTTAGTCGCGATTGCCGATGCAAAGGCCAGCCTGCCTGAAGCGGAGGGGCTGCACCGCCGTCTTAGCCAGCGGCAGCTCACCATGATGGCCATCGGCGGCGCCATCGGTGTCGGCCTGTTCTTTGGCAGCAGCTTCACCATTCGACTGGCCGGACCAGCCGTGATTCTCTCCTACCTGCTGGGCGCGGGCATTGCCCTGATCATGTCTTACGTGTTGACCGAGATGGCGGTTGTCCATCCGGTGGCTGGAGCATTTGGAGTTTACGCGGAGAAATATCTCAATCCCTGGGCAGGCTTTTCCGTTCGCGCCACCTACGGAGCCGCGCAGATCATCGCCATTGGCGCTGAGGTCACCGCAGCCGGAGTCTATCTCTCCTTCTGGTATCCCAACGTCCCGCAATGGATCTGGCTGGTGGTGGTTTCGGCCGCGCTGGTAGCGCTCAATTCCATGCAGGTCAACCGCCTGGGCGAGTTTGAATACTGGTTTGCCATGATCAAAGTGGCCGCGATCTGCGCCTTCATCATCGTTGGGCTGGCGATGATCTTTGGCGTGGGTTCACGGCATGCCATTGGTCTCGCCAACCTTACGCAGCATGGAGGATTTTTTCCTTCAGGATGGAAAGGAGTATGGCTCTCGCTTACTCTCACCGTCACCAGTTACATGGGAGTGGAGATCATTGCAGTCACGGCAGGCGAAGCGGAGAATCCGGCGGTGACCATTCCACGCGCCATGCGGAACATTGTTTATCGGTTGATCCTGTTTTACGTTCTGGCTATCACCATCATGGTGACGATGGTTCCGTGGAACCAGACGACTGATTCCTCCACAGTTACCGCCAGTCCGTTTGTAGCCGCGTTTGCCGCGGCCCATATACCTTATGCCGCCACGATCATGAATTTTGTGGTGCTTACCGCTGCACTCTCCAGCGTGAATACCAATCTCTATCTTTCCACGCGGATGCTCTTCTCGCTGGGCCGCGAGGGCTATGCGCCTGGGTGGATGGGCAAGGTGAGCAGCAACGGCGTACCGCATCGTGCTCTGGCAGCCTCGACCGCCGGAATCATCGCGGCCATATTGCTGGCTGTCTTTGCTCCGAAAAATGCCTTCCTCATCCTCTACGGCACGGCCGTTGCCGGAATGTTGTTTGTCTGGCTGGTGATCCTCAACACGCACCTGCGCTTTCGCAAAACTCTGGCCGGTGAGCGGATACAGAGCCTGCCCATGCGGCTTCCGGCACACCCATTTTTCACCATCCTCGGTATTCTTTTGCTGGTTGCAATCTCCGGCACAACTTTTTTTGTCGAGGGGCTGCAATGGTCAGTCCCGACATTCTGCGTTTTCCTGGCGATCATTTCGGCCGTCTATCTGAACGGCAGGCGAGCCAGAGCCAGAGGATGACGATCGCGCTATGGGGACAAGCCGTGGAGAAAGCCCGATGATCGGAGCCGGCGAAGAGCTTTACTCTTCGCTTCATGAACATTTTCAAGGTGACCTGCTGCGCCCCGGCGATAGCGGTTATGAGGCCGCGCGCGGCGTGTGGAACGGCATGTTTGACCGCAGGCCAGGCCTGATTGCCCGCTGCGCCGGCGTGAGTGACTTGCAGAGAGCGATTCGCGGCGCCGCCGGCATCGGCATGCTGACGGCCGTCCGCTGCGGTGGACACAGCCTCGCCGGCTTCAGCACATGCGATGAAGGGCTGGTGATTGATCTTTCGCGAATGCGGCAGGTGGTAGTTGACCCCGTGGCGCGCCGCGCGCGTTTTGCCGGCGGCTGCCTGCTGGGATCGGTGGACACCGAAACGCAGAAAGCGGGGCTGGTGTTCCCCTCGGGCGTGGTTTCCCACACCGGCGCCGGCGGACTGGTCCTTGGCGGCGGAACTGGCTGGCTCACGCGGCGGTTTGGATTGTCCTGCGACAACGTGGAGGCATTCACGTTGGCCACAGCCGACGGCTCGATGGTGCGCGCCAGTGCCGCGGAGAACACAGATTTGTTCTGGGCGCTGCGCGGAGGCGGCGGCAACTTTGGCGTGGTAACGCAATTCGAAGTCAAGCTGCATCCGCTGACTTCCGTAGTGTTGGCGGAAGGGCTCACTCCTGAATCCAGGATTCGTGCTCTTCTGGAATGCTGGCGGGACTTCATGGCAGAAGCGCCGCTGGACCTGAAATGGAACATCAATCTGCGCCTTGCCCCGAACACGCAGAGCGTGCCGAGCGAACTTCGCGGGCGGCCGGTCGGCAGCAATTCTCTGGTCTGGACGGGCGATCCCGAGGCTGGCCGCAAATACATCGACCGTGCGCTCTCGTTCTGCGCCGCGGATTCTGTGAACACCAGGCCCGTCTCTTTCCTGCAGCTGCAAACCATGGCCGACGGCGATTTTCCCCATGGTCTGCGCTACTACACGAAATCGGGCTACTTCGCTTCACTGAGCGACCAGACTGTCGATCGCCTGTGCGCGGCGGTCAGCACGATTCCTTCATCGGAGACCATGATCGAGCTCGCCTACCTTGGCGGCGCGGCCGCGCAGGTTGCGGCCACGGAGACTGCATTCGGCGACCGGAGCGCTCCCTTTGTCATGACCCTGCTGGCAAACTGGCGTGAAGCCTCCGCGGACAAAGGAAATATTTCCTGGGTGCGGGAGATTTTCCAGCAACTGCGTCCCGCCATGAAGCCGGGCGTCTATGTGAATTTCATGAGCGGCGACGAGCAGGACCGTGTTCCTGAGGCCTATCACGAGCGCTGGGAGCGAATGCTGGCCATCAAGTCGCACTATGATCCCGGCAATTTCTTTCGCCTGAACCAGAATATTCAGCCGCGCAAACCGGCTGCGACGATTTGAAACACCGTGGTGATTCGCCAAGCTTGAGAATCAGTTCAATATGAAGGTCTCATGACTCTGAGGCCGTGCGCTACAGACAGATGCTGCCGGGCAAATCACTTCGCCTGCGCTGACACACCCTTGGACAGGAGCCGCGCAATCTCGGTTTGGCCCTCTTTAACAAGATCCCTGGGCGTTCTGCCATCAGTGCCCGCGGCGCTGGCGTCGGCGCCATGAGCCACCAGAAATTCGACTACAGACTTGTGGGATTGGGAGACAGCTTCATGCAGGGGCGCCCATCCGCCTTCCTGGCGGAGATTGGGATCGGCGCCGTGGGCGATAAGCTCCTTCACTATGTTCAGCACCACCCGCTCGTCGCGGCCGGCGACGGCGCTATGCAGCGGACGCACGCGCATTGGGTTCTCGCTGACCTGGTTGGGATCGGCGCCGGCAGCCAGCAAAGATTTAACGATCTCTTCATGGCCGAAGTGCGAGGCCAGGCATAGCGGCGTGAATCCATCCTGGGAGAGCGTCTTTGCCAGGGCGGGAGCGGCGCTCAATGCCCGCCGCACATCTTCCGTCCTGCCCAGCGCCAGCAGTTCCAGGAACTCGGCCCTGGCGCCGCGGTCGATGAGCACCTGGGCCATCTCGCCCCGGCGCATATAAGCGGCCATCATCAGCAGCGTCACTCCCTGTGGCGTCTTGGAATGGACCAGAGACGGTTCTGCGTCCAGAAGCTGTTTGAACCTGCTCATATCCCCCTGCTGCAACGCCTGCATCAGTTCCTGCATGCAAGATCCTCCATGCTCCACTGGTTCAATTTCTGTTACCTGCCGCCTGCCCGGAAACATATTACACGGGATAGCCACTGAGGCGATTCGGGACAGCCATGCCGTTTCGATGAACTTTCTCCGGTTGAGTTTTTTCGACCGTCAAGGAATCGCGAAATTCGCATTTGACATCGCTAGATCAATTCACTACCATATGGTTGTGGATAGTCTCGGCACAACGTTTGCGGCTTTGTCTGATCCAACCCGCCGGGCGATGATCGAACGGCTTTCCCGCGGGCCTGCCTCAGTGCATGGATTGACGAAACCGTTTGCACTCTCGCAGCAGATGATTTCAAAACATATTGCCTACCTGGTGCGGGCGCGGATTGTGATCAAGACGAAGCGCGGACGAGAGAGTATTTGCTCGCTCAGGCCAGAGGCGATCAGGACCGTCAGCGAATGGGCGATCAGCTATCGCCAGCTCTGGGAAGAACGTTTTGACAGGCTGGATGCAGTGGTGAAGCAAATGAAAGCGGAGGCCAGAGATGACAAAAAACACGGTTAACTTTTTCAAACCTGTTTTGATGATCGGGATGCTTTTTTTGGCAGCACTTAAGTCCAACGGGCAACAAATCAAACCTGCGGAAAAAGGCTACGCACCTGTGAATGGCATTCAAGTTTATTACGAAGTATATGGTGAGGGTAAGCCTTTGGTTCTACTGCACGGAGCGTTTTACACCATAGAGATGAACTGGGGACAATTAATTCCTGAATTATCAAAGACAAGAAAAGTAATTGCCATTGAATTTCAGGGGCACGGACACTCGCCGTATTCAGATAGAAAATTGGACATTGTTACTTTGGCAAAAGATGTGGAAGGAGTAATGAATTTCTTGAAAATCGATCGGGCCGATGTAGCAGGATACAGCATGGGCGGTTCGGTTGCTTACCAATTTGCTGTGCTAAGCCCTAATCGATTAAATCGATTGGTCATCATTTCCTCCACGTATAAAACGGATGGTTGGCTACCCGTGGTGAGCGCAGGCTTTAAGAATTTTAAACCTGAGTTTTTTGATAACACACCCTTAAAGACGGGATATGACGCCGTAGCTCCTGACAAAACGAAATGGCCGAAATTCGTAAAGCAGATGATTGATTTCGCGCAAACGCCATTTAACTGCGGAGACTCCAACATTGCGAAGATTACGGCACCTGTATTGATCATTGCCGGCGACAATGACGGCACGAACAAAATTGAATTGATGAAAACATATCAGCTGCTTGGTGGTGGTGTTGCTGCTGATTTACAGCCGATGCCAAAATCGCATTTAGCGATTGTTCCTTCGCAAAGCCATGTGGGCCTGATGATGCAAACTAAAACAATCGCAGGGTACCTCGACGATTTTTTGAAGTAAAACATCCAGGGTTCAGAGATCAGGCAGCGGAAGTCGCAAACTCAAACGAATCCACACCTTGCGAGTCAAATGAAAAGAGCGGAGTTCAGAGATGACAAAAAACACGGTTAACGAGACAGAGCGGATGGTTGTGACAAGAGTTTTTGATGCCCCACGCGAACTGGTTTGGAAGGCGTGGACAGATCCGAAATACGTGATGCAGTGGTGGGGGCCGGAGGGTTTTACCGCGCCTGCTTGCAAGATGGATTTTCGCGTGGGAGGAAAATTCCTCTGCTGCATGAAGTCGCCGGATGGGCAGGAGTTCTGGAATGCGGTTGAATACCACGAGATTGTTCCGTACGAGAAGATCGTTTCCCTGATGTACTTTTCCGACTCTAAGGGAAACAAGATCGACCCTGCGCAATTAGGAATGGAACATGAAGCCGTAGAAGGCGCATACGACGTGACCATCTTTGAGGACCTGGGAAACGGCCAGACGAAACTTACCTTCATGGGCAATGAACCCATGGAGAGCGCGAAAAACAGCGGTCAACTCGAGGGCTGGAACCAGATACTCGATAAACTTGCTGCGGTTATTGCCGGGCTGGTACAGGCGAAATAGGAAGTTGACTCTTGACGATCGTCATGCGCGAGACAATGAACGCGAAGTAAACGCAGTCCATCCCTGCAACCTCAAGCAGGGGTGGCTGCGGAGGCTTAATTCAATCGCGCTCTCGTCAACTGGCCGAATCGTCGCCCTTACCGGATAAATGACCCTTGGCCCAACTGCCGGCCTGAGGCCATAAAAAAGTTGCTTCCGCTGGCGATTTCCTGCGGAAGCGACAACTATAAGTAAACGACCCGGGAAAACCGGGGGGACTCGATTTTTCCCTGCAGCACGTAGGCGTTCGCCATTGGCGGCCGGGGTGGTAGCATACTTTTCTGGATGGAGGTTCACCGGAACATGGCATTCATTCGTGATCTCAAAGTTGCGGTTTTTTCGTTGTTTCGGACTCCCGGCCTTGCCATTGCCGTGGTCCTGACTCTGGCGCTGGCCATCGGCGCCAATGCCGCGATCTTCTCGTTGGTGCGCGGCATTCTGCTCAAGCCGCTGGTGAACCGGGACGAAGCCAGACTGATCTATATCCGCCAAAGCGCGCCGGGAATTGATACCGAGAACACCACGTTTTCCGTACCCGAAATCGCGGACCTGAAGTCCAGCGTCAAAAGCATAGGCGCCTTCGGCGACTTCTCCGCGATGGGTTTCACCATGGTAGGCCTGGGTGAACCGCGCACCATTCGTGGTGGCGTGGTCAACGGAACGTTTTTCGACGTGATGGGACTTCATCCCGTGCTGGGACGCCTGATTGGACCGCAAGATGACGGTCCGAACGCCGCCGGCGTCGTGGTCCTCACGTATCGTTACTGGAACACCACCCTCAATCGCGATCGCAGCGTCATCGG
>DASTPO010000354.1:0-3319 GCA_035762225.1 Candidatus Angelobacter sp. | reverse complement strand
CGTTTTCGATCCAAAAAGGTCCGGGAATTTTTGCAAAATGTCATTGCGCACCATGGGCATGGGGAAAGCGCTCCTCAGCGGTGTTTATCAAGCAAAACCAAAATATTTATTTTACGCCACTACAAAAGAAGAACGCCTCATACCCCGGTAAAACCGCAATTTGAGCCAACGCGGAAACACGCCTGACTTATTCCGGATGGCATTAATCTCATTTCGTCGTCATCCGGGCGCTTGTACGAAAGCGCGCTGTCGAGCAGCCAGTTGGCGGGGGCGCATTGAATCCTTGACCACCCCAACCTCATCCAATGGCCAACGTTCCATCTAGCCAAAATCGGCTAATTTCAGGTAAAATAACGCTTTACCGCGAAAGGTCCAGAGGCAAATGAAGGCAGCAATTCATCCCAAGTACGAAGAGACGCGCGTGCACTGTGCATGCGGAAACGCATTTACCACCCGCTCGACCCACAAGGGCGCGATCAATCTGGAAATCTGCTCCAATTGCCACCCCTTCTTTACCGGCAAGCAGAAGCTGGTAGATACGGCCGGACGCGTGGAGCGCTTCCGCCGGAAATACGCACAATCAGATTCCAGCAAGGCCGCAGCCAAAACGGCTGAAGCGAAGAAATAGCGCGGCGCAGGGTTTTGTAAACGGCCTCCGCCGCGGCGGAGGCTTTGTTCTTTAAACACGAATTGGCGCAGCACAGGAAGCGCTTCTGCCAATTGCCCGACGCCAATGGCTCTATGAAGAAATTCTGGGAAAACCCGGCCGCCGTGACCATCGCTCCCTTGGGTGCGCGGGTGCCGGAGTCGCTCCAGATCGGCAGTGTCAACGTCTCTCCAGCCACGGTGCTTGCACCCATGGCTGGCGTCACCGACACGGTTTTCCGCCGCTTTATCCGCAACGCCAGCTTCGTGCGGCCGCCGCTGGACATCATGTCAGCTCCCGAGGAACAGGCCTCACCAGCAGCCCGGGAAACCTCCGGCTGCGGGCTGCTCATGACCGAGTTCACCTCCGCCGACGGCCTGTTCCGCACCCGTGAATCGAAGCGCAAACGCTATCTCACGTTCTATGAAGACGAGCATCCCATCGCCGCCCAGCTCTTCGGCAGCGATCCCTATACGCTTGCCGAATCAGCCAAGATCGTTGAGGACGCGGGCTTTGACGTGGTGGACCTGAATCTCGGCTGCCCGGCCAAGCGCGTAGTGAAATGCAATGGCGGCTCCGGACTGCTGAAGGACCTGCCGGTGATCCGCACCATCTTTGAGGCTGTGCGCGCCGCCGTCAAGATTCCTTTCACGGTTAAATTCCGCATGGGTTGGGACGACGACAACATCGTTTGCGTCCCTCTGGCAAAAATGGCCGAGGATTGCGGGCTCAACGGCGTGGCGCTGCACGCCCGCACACGCGAGCAGGGCTATAGCGGCAACGCCCGCTGGGAATGGATTGCCGCTGTCAAAGATGCGGTCAAGCTGCCTGTCGTTGGCAACGGCGACATACGTACGCCGGAGGATGCGGTCGCCATGGTGGCCGAAACCCGGTGTGACGGAGTCATGATCGGCCGCACGGCCGCGTCAAACCCCTGGATCTTCCGCCAGATCCGCCAGCATGCTGAAACCGGCTGCTACGATCAACCGACTGACGCTGATCGCTACCAGATGATCCGTACGTATTTCAAGATGCTGGTGGAAGAAAACATGCACGGCTCGCCGGGCAAGATGAAACAGTTTGTCGCCTGGTTTACCCACGGAGTCCCCAATGGGACCTTGTTGCGCCGCGCCTGCTATGACGCCCATACGGGGCCTGCCATTCTCGCCAGCGTTGAGCGGTTTTTCGAAGAGCTGCTCAGCGGGAAAAGCGCTAACGTCTCAGCCCTGGCTCAGCCCTTAGCCTCGCCTTCTCTCTCCGCTGAGATGGACCTGTTGCCGGCCTGCGGCGATTGATGGAATCAGTTCACGTTCTATCGTCCGAAGTCGATCTTTACTTCCAGGTCAATTTGAATCGCCAACCTTCCGTGCTATTTTCACCTTCACGTTTTCATTCTTTAGGGACTCCAGCGCGTCCGGAAGCAATGGAAGTTGCAGCGGTGGGGCTGGAATAGGCCCTGGAGGCTGTTGCCTGAAGGAACCCTCAGAGACGACGTTTTCTGAGTACATGATGCAGGCAAGGGATGCAGTTAAAATCGCACTTCAAGAGGTTGTCAAGTTGACGGTCCAGGAACTCCACCAAATAAATACAGCGGAGTTCTTTCCGACCTAAGTTGGTTCTTGCCGATCATGCTCGAATGTCTTCGAACAAACTAAAGCCGTCAATCACTTCATCGGGATCACGCCCAGGGCGCGATCAAGATCAGCCACCTGAAAGACCACTCCATCTTTCACCACGGTCCTTACGCGGCGAACGTCACTGATGTGCACTGCCGGATCGCCCTCAACAAGAATGACGTCTGCCAGTTTGCCCGGAGCGATGGAGCCGAGTTCACTGTCGCGCTTGACCACGCGCGCCGCTCCCAGAGTGGCGAGCTGCAGGACCTTCGGGGCAGGGATTCCAGCTTTTACGTAAAGCTCAAGTTCGCGATGCAGGGCAAAGCCGGCAAGCGAATCTGTGCCGGCCACAAGAGGAATGCCGGCATCGTAAAAAGTCCTGGCCATATCGAGCATGCGCTGGAAGGAATCCTGATAGCGCTGGTCCTGGCCCGGGGGAACTTGCAACCCGCCATAGAGAAAGCCGCGCCGGATCTGGGCGGGCATATTATCGGCCACGGGGGCGAAGCCCTCCGACATCTTGCCGGGACGATCATCAAACATGCCTTCAAAGATGCTGAGCGTGGGATCAAGAACAATCTTGTGCTCTTTTAGCAGCTGGATGAAGGCCTGTACCTGCTCAGATTTGGGATCGATCTCAGCGCCATGCGCGGCGACTTCAGTAAATCGAGCGGGTGTGCGCGTGTCTTTTACCTGGGGCATAAAATTCAGGAAGATGAAATTCATGTGCTGGATTTCATCCACGCCGTCGCGCACAAACTGCTCGGCATTCATGCCGGAAGGAACATGCCCGCTCACACGCATGCCATGGGCGTGCGCCATTGCAACGATCTTTGGCAAGAGCTCAGGCTTGAGCGAGCTATACACCTTGATCTGAACGTAGCCGAGCTTCGCGTAATTATCGATTGCTGCTTTGGCTTCTTCTTCGGTATCGGCAAAAACTTTGGTGGGACCCTGATATGGGCCGCGACCATCAATAAATCCGGCCATTACAACGCGGGGGCCGATTTCTGTGCCGGCGTCAAAACGGCTGCGCGTCTGCATGAGGAAATCAGTG
>DASTPO010000353.1:0-2449 GCA_035762225.1 Candidatus Angelobacter sp. | reverse complement strand
CATCCGCGGCCTCAGGCCCGGTCTTGTTGACCATCTTGGCGAGCGATTCCTGCTTGATCGCTTCTTCAATGGCCGGCTTCACTTCTGACAGCGGGCGCAGGCGCGCCTCCTCTTTATCTTCGGTCTGGATGATATGGAACCCGTACGAGGTCTGTACCGGGTCGCTGATCTGGCCTTTTGCCTGATCAAAAGCAGCCTTCTCAAACTCGGCCACCATGCTGCCGCGGCCAAACCATCCCAGTTCTCCACCCTTCTTGGCGTGCGTGGTTTGATCTTCATTGCCGGGATCATTGCTGTACTTGTTGGCCAACTGGGCAAAGTCTCCGCCTGCTTTCAGCTGCTTCAGAACATCCTGGGCCTTGGCGCGCGCCTCTTCGACTCCCTTCGGGTCCACTTTTCCATCTGGCCCCGGCTTGGGCGTTTCGATCAGGATGTGGCGAGCTCTCACCCGCTCGGGCAGCCGGTATGCATCCTGGTGCGAACTGTAGTAGCGCTGGACCTCAGCGGGATCCACGGTAATCTTTGACTCCAGGTCTTTGTCATTGATCACGAAATATTTGATCTCGCGTTTTTCCGGGATGGAATTCTGATAGCGCGCCTGGTTGGCGGCAAAATAAGCCTGCAATTCCGTATCGGAGGGCTTGATGGTCTTCAGGATATCGTCCACTTTGATGACGGCGTACTCGAACTTGACCTTGGTGTTTTTATCCTTGTAAGCCTGCACCACCTCTGACTCCGGCACTGCGGCGTCGGCGCCCACCACGCCAAAAAGTTTGCGCGCGGCCAGCCGCAGGCGCACAGTCTGCTCAAACTCATCAACCGTCATTCCATTTTCCTGGAGGAGTTGGCGGTACTTGTCGCTTCCAATCCACTGATTGTTGGGGAAAAATACCTGTTTTTCCGGCCCCTCGCGCAGGTCATCCTGGATCTCTTTGTCCGTAACCTTCAGACCAAGCCGGTCAGCCTCATACAGGATCTCGGCCTGCTGAATCAGCGATTCAACCGCGCGCTGATTGAGGTATGGAATGAACATGGCGGGATAATTCTGCTGGCGCTGTTCGCTCTGCACCAGCTTGCCCACTTCGCTGGTGCGAATCTCATGGCTGCCCACCGAGGCAACGACGCCGGTTTGGGTTACGTTGGTATCACCCATAAACCCCGGAATCAAGTAAGTCACCATACTGGCGGCAAGCACCAGAAGAAAACCGGCAAGGATGTATTTCGCGGCCTTGTTGCCACTCTGTAGAAACTTAATCATGGTTGGAATAGCTCCAGCGGAAATTATGGGGTCAAAAAAACCATTATAAATGAGCTTTGGTTTAACAAAACTTTACCCTCTTAACACTAGCCTTTCACGCATGTCATAGCATCCCAAGTACCGAGATATCTCCACATTTTTATTCCAGTTCCCAGGAGCGGGGCCCGCAGCATGCTTTGGGGCAGCGTCGCGCAACAAAAAGGCGGAAATGGTGTTTACCATCCGCTTAGGGGCCTGTCCGCGCCCCGCGCTATCCGGAAGTACACGACCGCGCGAGTCGCGCAGCGCATTCTGGGCCAGGATTTTCGATGGCATAATCTTCAGGCAACGCACGAGGTAACAGCTATGGCGATCAACCAGCGTTCTCTTCTCTTCATAACAATCATCGGCGTGGGCATCCTGCTGGCGGGATGCGGAGGCGGCGGCCCTTCGATCAGCTTTCCGCCACCGCAGGGCGGCTTCAACAACTCCAACCTGAGCGGAGCTTTCGCCTTCTCCTATACCGGCAGTGACGCAGGCGGTTTTCTGGCGGTCGCAGGAAGCTTTGTGTCTGACGGCGCGGGACACATCACCTCGGGGATGCAGGATATCAACAGCGGTCTTGGCATCTTTACCAACGCCGCGATAACGGGAACTTACACGGTGCATGCGGATGGCCGCGGCTCCGCCAGCCTGGTCTCTCCGTCCGGCAATACCACCGTGGACTTTGTTCTGGTTGCCGGCGGCCATGCGCTGGTTACGCGTTTTGACTCCAACGCGGCCGGCAGCGGCACCATCGATCAGCAAACTTCTTCCGCGTTTTCCAACACCGCGCTGGCCGGTTCCTACGCCTTCAGCATCTCCGGGGTCGACAGCATCAACAATCCCATGGGCATGGTGGGAAACTTCACCGCCGATAGCACCGGCGCGTTGACGGCCGGGCTTGAGGACTCGAACGACAATGGCGGGCTGTTGACCAACGATCCCGTCACGGGCTCGATCCCAGTGGCCGGCACGGGACGCGGAACCGCCACTTTCAACACCGGGCGCGGCACCCTCGCGTTCGCTTACTACGTGGTGGATGCCACTCATCTCAAGCTGGTGGAAACCGATTCGGGGAGCGCGTTGAGTGGCGATGCCTTCAGCCAGACCGGAACATTTTCCAACTCGTCCGTCACCGGGCCTTTCGCCTTCACCATTGCCGGGGCTGAT
>DASTPO010000352.1:0-2979 GCA_035762225.1 Candidatus Angelobacter sp. | reverse complement strand
CGGTGCTGGGCGCGACGTTGATTCAGGGACTCACATCGTTTGCGCTCACACAGCTTCTTTCGAAGGAAGGACAGCGTCTGATTTCTGAGCTGCGGAAGCGGGTGCAGACGCACGTAGGACGTCTCTCACTGAATTATTACGACGCGAACAAGACGGGCGCGCTGGTATCGCGCATCATGAGCGACGTGGAAGGAATTCGCAACCTGATCGGCACCGGCCTGGTTGAGTTCTGTGGCGGCATTCTTACCGCCCTGCTATCGCTGGGGTTCCTGCTGAAATACAACGCCGAGATGACGGGGATCGCTCTTGGCTTCCTGGTGGTCCTCATGGTGGCGCTCAGCCGTGCGTTTAAGACCATCCGGCCGATTTTTCGCGAACGCGCCAAGATCAATGCCGAGGTTACGGGAAGGCTCACTGAGTCGCTGGGCGGCGTGCGCGTGGTGAAGGGCTATCACGCGGAAGAACGCGAATCGAATGTCTTCAGCCGCGGCGTGCAGCGCCTGCTGGACAACGTCCTGAAGTCGCTGACCGCAACCTCGCTTATGGGGCTCACGTCCACGGTAGTGCTGGGAGTGGTGAGCGCGATCATCATGTTTATTGGAGCACGGCAGATCCTCGCCGGGCACATGACCTCAGGCCAGCTTTTCAGCTACACCATGTTCATGGGCTTTCTGATTGCGCCGGTGGCGCAGATGGCAAGCATCGGGACGCAGATTACAGAAGCTCTGGCCGGACTGGACCGAACGAGGGAGGTGCTGGCGGAGCGTCGCGAAGACCAGGATTCCAAACGTTCGGTGGTACTGGATCATATTGATGGCGCCATCAGTTTTGAGAACGTCGATTTTTCATACGAGCCCGGTAAGCCGGTGCTGGATGACGTGAGCTTTGACGCGCAACCGGGAACGGTGACGGCGCTGGTGGGTTCGTCGGGCTCCGGCAAATCGACGATCATTGGACTGGCAGCGGCTTTTTACAAGCCGACTTCGGGGCGCGTGACCATTGACGGCATTGACCTCAGCCATGTGCGCCTGGATTCCTATCGCAGCGCGCTGGGCGTGGTGTTGCAGGATTCGTTCCTGTTTGACGGATCAATCAAAGAAAATATCGCCTTCTCGCGTCCGGAGGCGACAGAAGAAGAGATTCTTGCAGCGTGCCGCATTGCCCATGTGGACGAATTCACGGAACGCTTTGCCGACAAATACGACACCATCATCGGCGAGCGCGGGGTAAAGCTCTCCGGCGGGCAGCGCCAGCGCGTATCGATTGCGCGCGCCGTGCTGGCCGATCCGCGAATCCTGATTCTGGATGAAGCCACGTCAAGCCTGGACTCAGAGTCAGAAGCCTACATTCAGCAGGGCTTGAAATACCTGATGCAGGGGCGCACGACGTTTGTGATCGCGCATAGGCTTTCAACCATTCGGCAGGCCGACCAGATACTGGTGGTGGAGGCGGGCAAGATTGTGGAGCGCGGCAAGCATGCCGACCTTCTGGCGCTCAACGGCCGCTATCACGACCTCTATACCCGCCAGCACGGCCTGGAAGAGAATCTCTTCCTGGCGCCGGGCGAAGGCGACAAGGTGGAAGAAAAGGGCGGCGGAGGCCGCGGCGGCGGCTCTGGTGTGCCGGATGCGGTGAGCCTGATCAGGGGCCAGGGGTTCTAGTGATCGCGCGGCACCTGGTGCCAGTGCCTTCCGATGTTGAGGGCTTCGTGAGTACACCCTTGTTCACTTCAACGATGGTCACCGGAACACATCAGCATTTGCGCGAGGCAGGCGCTCCTGTTTTCCAATCCCTGGCTACAATTGTGTCGTCAGCCAGGATTCCAATGTCCAGCGGTTGGCCCCCAAACGCTATGCGGTGCACTTGACGCATGGAATCTGCTTCCAGCGCCACGGCGTCGCCGCTAAATGGCCGTGCCACCCAACAGAGATTCGTGTCGCGATTGAAGCAAAAATTTCCGATGAACTTTCTGGTCCCCGAAGCAGCATCTTGTAATTGTGCAGTCTTTATTGGGGTCAGGCTTTTGCCGTCCAGCTTTACGATAAAGTCATAGTCAGTTGACCAGAATTCGTTGGCCGGCGCGCGATATTGGAACTCCGGATTGCCGCCCCGGTCCGCCAGCGTCAACTTCCGCAGCATCTGCTTCCGCTGAGGATCGTACAGGACGGGGGCGGAATCGCGCTGAATAGATACGATTAGAAGCTGAGTGCCAGGGACCTCCGTGACGCCGATAATGCCCTGATAACCCTTGTCATAGCTGTTGTCAAACCACGCGAACGCCTGCACCGCGACGTCGGGTAAATGAGCCGTCAACAGAAGTCGATAGTCACCAAAAGCCCATCCCGTAAAGGCTCCAGGCAGGTGCGCCCATACTGACAGGTCGCCTTCCAAAGAAATCGCTGGCTCAATGCATTCGTTTTCTGGAGCGTGTAATGCGAGACGTGAAATCGCCTGACCCGGCGCGGAATGGGAATGTGCAGAAACCTCAAACCTGTCTCCATCCCAATGGTGCAAGACGGCGAAGAACCCTCCTGAACCGCTGTTGAGGGAAAGATATTTGGCATCACTAAGTTCCACTCGTCGAGGACTTGGCTCTCCCGCCCCAAATACCCATATTGTGCCCTTATCAATCCAACCCAAGCTGGATATTGCTTGCGTTCCATCGCTGTTCAGTATCACGAGGATAGACTTTCACAGGTGGGAGCCGACAGTAAAGCAATGTTGTAAAAGATCCGATTCCGGCCCAACCTAATTTCTGAATGTATCCGGTTTGATTTCGGAAACATGGGTAAATACGTGGAGTAGAATGCGTGTGCTCTTTCGATCAATCAAATGAAATCAACTTATCTCAAGATTCTCCTTCCATTGTTGTTTACCGTTCAGGTGCTCGCCCAAGCTCCCGCTGCGCCCAAGCCCATTGACCTGCTCAAGCAAAAACTCGAGCAGATATCCTCCGGGGTCAGCGCCGACTGGGGCATT
>DASTPO010000351.1:0-2543 GCA_035762225.1 Candidatus Angelobacter sp. | reverse complement strand
ACGCTGGTTCCCGTGGCTTTGTCGCCCAGGGCCAGCGCTTTTTCAATGTTCCAATCCTCATTGATGTTGCCGCCGCCGTTCAGCACACCGCGCAGCGCGTCTTGCAGGCTCTTGCGGTTTCTGGTTTGCTCCCGGATGCGGACATCCGCCACCAGGCAGAACATTCCGCCGCCCCAATAGGTGCGGCCCCAGGTGGGAGTCTGGTCCAGGCCCTGGTCATCTGAGCCTGGCTCGCCCTTGGGCATGTCATTAACAAAAGCCTGCCACATTTCATTCACGGTCATGAGTCCCGCACGAACCCGGGCAACAGGCTCGACGTAAGTAGAGATGCCCTCTTCGATCCAATGATGGTTGTCCTCCATGGAAGGAAACGCGAGATGGATCATTTCATGGACCAGCACCCAGTCATCTTTCGTGTCGGAAACGTCGGCCTCTTTGCCGACGCTGATCAGGATCAGCCCGCCGTCTTTGGGATAGGTGACGCCGTGGCCTATGCGCGAACCGTTGCCGGCGCGCACCCGCAAGGTAAGGTGCGGGACAGGGAAGCGCCCGTAATAATTCGCGACGGCATTGGCCGAAGCCTTCACCCAGTTCAGCAGGTCCTGATGGGAAAGCTTCATGGGATCGTCCGGCAGAGTGACGTCGAGTGTACCGCCGGCGATCTTCAGGATAACGTTGCTGGAATCGGGCTGCTGGGCACGGACTTGCGAGACCAAACTCAGCGCCAGCAGCACGGGCAACACGCGGGAGAGGCTACCAGCGCTCATAAACTAAAGACTAACATCCAGCACTAGTGAGATGCGGCTGAAACCTGTGGAGACTGCTTCCGCCTCAGGGCGATCAAGTGATCAAGTGACAGTTTTCCGGGGCCAAAAATCAGGACCAACAACGACACCATCAGGAAGGGAAACGGGTCCGCGCCGAAAAACTTCCCCGACTCGGAGAAGAACGCGGTCAGCGCTTCGCGGTCGGCAGTTATGTAGGCCACGATCATGTTGATGGTGAGCGGCACGGCAATCAGGCGCGAGGCCAGCCCCAGGATCAGAAGCAGCCCGCCAACGGTTTCCAGCGAGGCGTTAAAGTATGCGTTGAGTGCAGGCGCGGGAATGCCGAGATCGGTGAAGAAGCTCACCACTTTGTCGATGTGCGAGAACTTGCCGATCCCGCTCTGAAGGAAAAGCCAGCCCCAATAAACGCGAATGGCCAGCAGAAAAGGCGTTTGCAGGTAGGTTGTGGCCTTTATCAGCCAGCCATAGGCGATTTCAAATTTCTGCGCCAGTGAATTCATTTCTGCGTTTTATCCTTGGGCAAACGGCAAAACCACCCCAGCCCTGACCAGTTGGCAAACCAGTCATGCAGCTGTTCCATGATCTTTTCCAGCGGTTTGCCGGACCAATCGACCGAGGATTCAATGGCGCGGGAAAGTGACTGGCCCTGCTGCAGGGCGCGCAGCAAAGCGAAGGCTTCCGGTTTCAATCGCTTGAAATAGACAATATTTTCCTGGCGGTGGACAGCCAGGTGGACTTTTTTCGCCCGTGGCAGCGCGTGGCGCTTGCGCGGCTTCTCGTCTGCATGGTCGATGATCACGACGTTGCTGGCGATATCGCTCTCCGGCTCTTCAGTCTCGCGCACCTTCAGCAGGAACTCATCCACGGGATAGGCCAGGTCCAGCAGGAAGAGATTGGGCTGGAGTTGGAAGGTCGGATCCTCTCCCAGAGCACCCAGTTCCTCCTGCGTGAGCCGGGGAAATTCTGCCGCATCAAATGCTTCAATGTCGGCCCACTCCAGGCGCACCATATCCAGCGCCATGCGTTTGTGGCCGCGAGCGAAATCGGAGTGCTGGCTCAGCCACGATTCCAGCCGGGCCCCAAGGTTGCGCAGCGTGAAGGATTCGGATGGCAACTCAGTCAGATAAGCAAGCAGGATCTTGTCGAACTGTTCCTGCCCCACAACCGCGCGCAGTCCGGGGAAATCATCGGCCAGAGAGGAGAGGATACGAAACCAATAGACGCGATTGTAGATTTCCAGGCGCTCCACGGAAGTAAGGCGGTCATTCGGTTTTACGATCTTCTCCGCGATTTCCCGGGTGGAGCGGCCGTCCAGTGTCTGCTCCCGCATGCGCTCGTCTTCGGTGAGCGGCTGCCGGATCACATCGAATACGGCGCGCTGGAGCTGCTCTAAGTTCATGGTAGCGTGATTCATGATGCCACCGTGGCCGGCGCTGGAAGGTGCTTCTTGGCCTTCAGCGCTTCTCTGTGGACTTCGTCAAAAGACGGGATGTGATCATCCCACTCCAAAAGCGTGGCCGTCGGTCCAGCCAGCTCAATAGCCTTGGCATAAAGCTTCCAGACCGGATCAATGACCGGGTGATCATGTGTGTCGAGAATGTATTTCTCGTACTTCGAATGCCCCGCAATGTGGATCTGCGCCACGCGCTCCGGCGGCACGCTCTTCAAGTACTCAAACGGATCGAAATCATGATTGCGCGAAGAGACGTAGATATTGTTCACGTCCAGCAGAATGCCGCAGTCGGCGTCTTCCAC
>DASTPO010000350.1:0-11468 GCA_035762225.1 Candidatus Angelobacter sp. | reverse complement strand
CACCCGCTTCCGCAGCTCAGAAATCAGGCGCTGCCCTTCTTTGGAAAGAAGCTGCGTAAGCGCAAACGATGTCAGTCCCTGAATCAGCGTCGCGCCCAGCACCGCCATGACCAGCGGCAGCAGCAGGTTCGCGCGATGCCTTCCGATCACGTCGTCCAGCAGATATTTTGGCGCAGCCGGCAATACCAGGCCGCAAAGTCTGCCGATCAGCAGCAGCATGAAGCTGAAAGCCAGCAACGCCCGCCGCGGCCGGACCAACTCCCAGATCATCGGCCAGACGGACTTCAGCTGCTCCGCGGCTGATTTCTTCTTCTTTTGCTCCACTGCCTTTGCATCTACCGGTTTTGCATCAACTACCTTTGCGTCAACTTTTTTCGACTCAACTTCAACGGCCAAGGGCTACTCCGATCCTGATAGTGCTCTCCACTAGATTACAGGCTTCCAGCACGAGTTTCGGAATATTGTTGCCACCTGCCCAAACGGCTAGTAGTGGGTCAGCTTTGGAACTGATCCGCTACTTGTGTCAGCTTCTAGCGATTCGCTTGCGAATCGCGGGCCTTCAGGCAGACGTTCATCGCGATAGCGATGAAGACACGCAACCCGCCCACTCAACCTGCCCATCACGGAATGGCCAGCTACCATGCAAATGCCATTGACTCTGCCGCTTTCCCGTAGCAGCATGGTTCCCGAAATATCGCGGAGTTTCGCAATTTGAGGAGAGACTTATGGGAAAGAAGCTGCTGGCGGCTGTGCTCGGGGGGCTGGCATTTTTCATGTGGTCGTCTGTGGCGCACGTCTTTACGGGTCTGGGCGAAACCGGCATTCAGGAGATTCCCAACGAGGCGGCCGTGGTCTCGACCATCAAGGCAAACCTCCCGGGCTCCGGACTTTATCTTTTCCCCGGCTGGGGGTTGCCGCCGGACGCGACGCATTCACAGAAGATGGCCGCCATGCAGAAACCGGAAATGCAGGCCAAAATGCAGGCTGGTCCCACGGGCCTGCTGGTTTATCGTTCCGGTGGCATGGGCGGGCTCACGGCGCGGCAGTTGATCACCGAGCTGGTGACCAACATCGTCCAGATTTTCCTGGCGGTTCTGTTGCTGGGGCAGACCAGGATCATCAACTTCGTGGGGCGCTGGCGTTTCATTACGATTGCGGGCTTCCTCGCCGCGATCAGCACCAATATCTCTTACTGGAACTGGTATGGCTTTCCCGGAAGTTACACGCTGGCCTATGTCTCCACGATCGCCATGGGATTTGTTTTCGCCGGCCTGGTTGCCGCGGCAATCGTTAAACCGGTGCAGGAGGCGCTCGCCGCACGAGCGTAAGATATTCATGATCAAGCGAGGGCCCAACGCATATGCCCATGCAATACGAATACACGGCAATTCCTGAAGCGCAGATTCCGCGCGCGGCAGACCCAGTCTTCCAGCATCTGCTTGATACTTACGCCAGCGAAACCAATAAAGTCGTGAGCCTGTGGCGGCAGTTCGCCAGGGAAGACATGGCTTTCAAGCCTGCGGAGAAATCGTCCACGGTGTTGGAAATCATGAAGCACCAGCTTCTTTCTGAGCGCCGGTTTTTCGCTGAATTCATTGGCCTGGGCCAAGAACCAGAGGCCGCCGCGCTGCTGCCGCAGGAACTCACGCCTGAAGGCTTCTGGCGGCGCAATCAGGAGCTATGCGCGCCCCGGCTGGCGCGCATGGCGGGCCGCGACCAGGCATGGTGGCTGGAAGTGGTTCCGTTCTTTGACGTGCGTCGGCAGAGGATCTGGGTATTCTGGCGGCGCGTGCTGCATACCGCACACCATCGCACGCAGCTCAGCGTATATCTCCGCCTGCTGGGCAAAACCGTGCCATCAAGCTACGGACCAACCGCCGATGTCACATGGCAGGGCGCCGACCCCACGCGCAGCGTGGAAGCGGCGAGCAGGAAGTAACGTTATTTTCTGCGATAGCGATTAAAGGCGTGGTCGCCCACGCGGCGGCAGCTCATCCACCGCCACCACGGCGCGTTCTCCTTGGTGAACCCCGGAAACATGAAAGTGGTGGGACGCAGGTTGAGCCCTCCACCTTTGTCTACGGCAGACTCTTCCTGTTCCTGGGGTGCCAGCAGGCCGATCTCCAGCGGCGACACGGTAACAAATTTCTCGTCAATCAGCCCGGCGCGGGCCATGCTGCCGTAAAGTGTTGGACCGCCTTCGCAGAGAAGATGCTGTATGCCCATCGCCGAGCGCAGCAAACCCACGGCCTTCGGCAGATCAACCGTCTTGTCCTCCCCGGCAATGATCACCGGAGCATTCGGGTCGCGCGCTTTCAGGCGGGCCGCGCCGGCATCTGTGGTTAGAACAAACGCCTGCATCTGGTCGCCATCGAACACGCGATAAGCGCGAGGATCGATCGCCGCCGACGCCGTCACAAAGATCACCTTCTCCTGCTTACGGCCGAGAGCGGCGCGCAACTGGCGCAGAGATTCATTTTCGATGCGATACACCAGCCCGCGTCCGCCGTTCACGCCGGGGAAGCTTGCCGTCTCCTCCACCAGCGTATTCACGCCCATGATGATTGCATCGGCGTGGGCGCGCAGCAGGTCCATGAGCCAGCGGTCCTCCGCGGACTGTGAGATGTCCGCACCGGCGGCATGGCGGCCTCTGAAAGAAGCAATGCCGTCGATGGACTGCACGAAATTGGCATAGGTCCACGGGCGATCGGAATGGGGCGCGGGAAATCCAAGATGGCCGTAGGGCGCAAACCCCGGATGGTCGAAGGCGGAGGGCTCGGCGTCGTCAAAAAGAACCTGGAAGTTGCGCACGCGTCCGATGGTACGCGCACAGAAAAGAAGGCGCTAGTGCGACTGCCGCAGAACGCGGCCGGGAAGATGGATGAGATCAGTTATCTTTTTGCGCGAAGGATTGCAGATGCGACAAGAACGCGCGCTGCACCCGGCTCAGATAACGGCCTTTCAGCGTGGCAACACCAACCGTGCGCGAAGCGCGCTCGTCGGCGACGACCACAAAGCTGCAGTCGGGCCGCTGCTCCTGCGCCATCTCCGGCACAATCGAGATCCCCAGCCCGGCGCCCACCATCGCCATGATGCTGCTGAACTGGCCGCTTTCAAAAACAATGTGCGGCGTAACCCGGGCGCGCTTGCAGACTTCGATGGCGGTATCGCGAAAACAATGCTCCTCGCGCAGCAGCAGGAATGGCTGGTCGCGCAGGTCCTTGAGCTGGAGTTTGCGCTTCTTGGCCAGGCGATGGGCGCGCGGAAGAAGCGCGAACAAACGCTCGGTGCGCAGTTGAAATGTTTCCACGTCGTGACCGCGCATGGGCATGGCCAGGATGGCAAGATCGATCTGCCCGGCGCGCAGCCGGTCCATCAGCCTGGCTGTCACGTCCTCCACCACGGTCATGTTTGCCTGCGGATATTTGCGCGAGAACAGCGCCATCGGCAGAGGCAGGAAGTAGGGGGCGATGGTCGGAATCACGCCGATGCTGACCGGCCCGGAAACCGAGGACTGCCGCTCCGCTACTTCATCTTTTGCCGCTTTCAACTCCACCAGGATGGCGCGTGCGCGCGGCAGAAACACCTGGCCCGAGCCCGTCAGCCGCACCGTGCGCCCCAGGCGGTCAAACAGGCGCACCCCCAGCTCTTCCTCCAGCTTCATGATCTGCTGTGAAAGCGAGGGCTGCGCGACCTGCTCTCTTTCCGCCGCGCGGGTGAAACTTCCGGATTCTGCCACTGCGCAGAAATAGCGCAGTTGATGAACTTCCATAATTTGCTTTTATCTGCCTGCCCCGGAGCGTTCCATAGTTATAGCCTATTAAACACAGGCCAATTATATATTGGACAGATAGATCAACAACCACTATTTTGGGGGAAGCTGAACGGTCCACACCTCCGGCCAAGGGGCGCCGGAGTTTGAGTACGTCTGTAATGCTTGGCTCATCATGTCAATGATCAATGTCCAGGAATCGTTTCTGAACGGGGCTCTGGCGGGCGGCAAGCACATCACCGTCCACCTTCTGAACGGCGCAAAAGTCTCCGGTAACGTTCGCTCCTTTGACAAGTATTCCATCGTCCTGGAAACCACCACGCAGGAGCAGCTCATCTTCAAGCATTCCGTCTCAGCGTTGCTGGTTTGTTGCAAGAACAAGCGTTGTACTGAAAACTGCCAGCCTGCCAAGACCGGCGAATAATCTTTCGCGGCAGCGCACGCCATCCAACTCCCGTGATCCCTACCGCGATACCATGGTTTTTGTGATTGGATGGTTTCCATGAATTCAATGCCGGCACTGTTCATCGGACATGGCAATCCGATGAACGCGCTTCTCCACAATCGCTATACCGATGCCTGGGCTGCTTTAGGCAAGAGCATCGCGCGCCCCAAAGCGGTGCTGTGCATCTCCGCGCACTGGTTTGCTCCCGGCACCGGCGTCACCATAACCACGGCTCCGCGGACCATTCACGATTTTGGCGGCTTCCCCCGCGAGCTCTATCAGGTGCAATATCCCGCGCCGGGCGACCCCGTCCTGGCTCGCCGCATTCAGCAGATGCTGGCGCCCATGCCGGTCACGCTGGATGAAAGCTGGGGCCTGGACCATGGCGCATGGGCCGTGCTCTGCCACATTTACCCGCAGGCGGATGTTCCCATCGTGCAATTGAGCATTGATGAGACCCAGCCGCCGGCGGTCCATTACGAGATCGGACGCCGCCTGGCCGCATTGCGCGACGAGGGTGTTCTCATTGTGGGCAGCGGTAATCTAGTCCACAACCTGCACGCCTACGCCTGGGGAAGGCACGCAGTTGAGCCGTTTGATTGGGCGGTGCGTTTTGAACTGCAGGCGCGGGAGATGTTGCTGGCCGCGGAGCACCGTCCTCTGATCGGCTATGAAAAGCTGGGCAAGGACGCGCAGCTGGCCATTCCCACGCCGGACCATTACCTGCCTCTGCTCTACGTGATTGCCACACGCCAGTCCAGTGAGGCAGTGTCATTCCCGGTGGAAGGAGTGGACGGCGGCTCCATATCCATGCTGGCCGTCCAGGTGGGATCGTAACGGGAACCTGACTGGCTTGAGTCCCTTGCGGGCTCCAGGTTCGGAAATAACTGTGGATTGAACGATCGAAGGGGTAGCAGCGCTATCTTGTTGCGCTGGCGCTGTGCCCTACTCCCATTTCAGTATTCAGCCAGCGATCTACCAGCTTTTGCAGGCAGGCCTGGCCGCACAGATGCTTCACCGTACCATCATGCGCCATGAGGTTTTCCCATGGATATATCTTGAAAAGATGGCGTTCCGGAGCATCAGGATGAGGACTATAAAGCTCGCTCCAGGCGAGCCACCAATGGTCGACGGAACCTTTCTGCTTGCCGCAAATATCGCAATTGAACGTCTCAGTCCAGGTCACTCCGTCCACCTCATCCTTTGATTTGGACTTTCTCACCTGCATAAGCTTACATCGACTTCGGAAGTCAGGCAGTCATTTTCTGTCATTTTAGCTGGGAAAATCGGGCAATTTACAGAATTTCATATCCCCGCGTATCGGGTTCCGTCTTTTACACAGCCATCCACAGGAGTTCCACAAAAGTTTTTTCCAGCCTTCACAAAGCTTCAACAATTGTCGGATAAGATCACCCCAGAAAACCTGCTGGAAACTCGTTTCTGGGCTTGCATTTCCAGAGTTCCCGATTATCATGGGTGCCCTAGTTTCCCGGTTCCCGCCAGCGAAAGGTCCCTTTAACAGGAGAAAAGCAATGAAGTCACGCTTTTGGAGTTCGATTCAACGGCTTGTAACAATAACGCTGCTTGCCGCAGCCTGCAGCGCTCTGCTGTATGCGCAGTCCACCACCGATGGCGCCATCGGCGGCACTGTATATGACACCAACGGAGCTGTGGTAGCAAACGCCAAAATTGTCGTTCATAACAACGGCACCAACGCGGAAAAAACCCTCAACACCAACGATTCCGGCTATTACCGCGTTACCAACCTGGCTTCCGGAACATATACCGTCACCGTCACTTTGCAGGGCTTCGCTCCCTACAAAGCCGAACAAGTCATCGTGGAAGTAGGCAGCGTCACTGACCTTTCCCCGCGGCTGGGCGTTGGCAGCACCACTGAGCTGGTAAACGTCACAGCAGAAGCGCCTCAGGTCAACACCGTTTCCGCCGACTTCGCGCCGACGTTGAACCAGGAAGCAATTTCCAATCTGCCTATCAATGGCGGTCGCTGGTCCAATTTCGCCATGCTCACGCCGGGCGTTGTCAGCGATTCCAACGGATTCGGATTGCTGAGCTTCCGCGGCATCAGCACCCTGCTCAACAACAATACGGTGGATGGCGCCGACAATAACCAGGCTTTCTTCTCTGAAGAACGCGGCCGCACCCGCGCCGGTTACTCAACTCCAAAATCGGCCATCGACGAGTTCCAGGTCAACACCTCGAATTACTCTTCTGAATACGGACGCTCCGCCGGCGGCGTGATCAACACCGTCACCAAGAGCGGCACCAACGGTATCCACGGTGAGACGTATTTCTACGATCGTGACAACGTGTGGGGCGCCGCCAATGCGTTCACTGCCATCAGCGTGCCGAGCTCCACGCCCGGAGTATTCACGTCAAAGAACTTCAAGCCGACGGACTGGCGGAAAATGGCCGGTGGCGCCGTAGGTGGACCGGTAGTGAAAGATAAGGTCTTTTTCTTTGTCGCTTATGACTGGTACCACCGCAACTTCCCCGGAGTGGCAGTAGCCAGCAATCCGGGTGGTCCAAACGGTTTCTTCGCGCCGCAGACAACGTCTTCAACCAACATTGTGACTCTGGCAAGAAACCTGAACGGTCTGGCCGGCTCGGCTACGCCCACCGCGGCGCAGTTGACTTCCGCGCTCAATACTTACAACAGCGATCTGGCAGGTTTGAATACCATGCTCGGCCAGGTGCAGCGCAACGGCGAACAGGAAATCTTCCTGCCGAAGATTGACTGGAACATCAATGCGAAGAACCATGCGTCGTTTTCGTTCAACCGCATGCGCTGGGCATCGCCCGCCGGCATTCAAACCGCGGCCACCGTTACCCGTGGAATCTCCAGCTTTGGTGACGATTTTGTAAAAGACACCTGGGGTGTCGCGAAACTGAACACTTTCTTCAGCCCTACCATTGGAAACGAACTCCGCTTCCAGTACGGCAGGGATTTTGAGTTCGAGTTCAGCCAGCAGCCAACGCCGTACGAACTGGCCAACCTGGTCAACGCGCCCACGTTCCATAATAATAAGGGGCTGCCTCCCACGGTCAGCATCACCAACGGCTTCACCTTCGGGGTTCCTAACTTCCTGCAGCGGTCAAAGTTCCCTGATGAGAGCCGCACGCAGATCGCCGACACCATGAACTGGAGCCACGGCAAGCACTCGCTCAAGTTCGGCGTGGACTTCAGCCATGTGAACGATAATTCGCAGAACCTGTTCAACGGCTTTGGCAGCTATAGCTATAGCAGCCTGATCAACTACATGACTGACCTGAACATTCCAAATGGCTGCTCAGGAAAGCCCTGCTACAGCAGCTTCAGCCAGGGACTGGGCCTTCCCGGACTTGAGTTCAACACCAATGATTATGCGGTGTTCGCCCAGGATGACTGGCGGATCGTCCCCCGGCTCAGCCTCTCGCTGGGATTGCGCTGGGAATATCAGCAACTGCCCAATGCGGTCAGCAGCTTGATCAACCCGGCTGTACCGCAGACGGCCCACCTGCCCAGCGACACCAATAATTTTGGCCCAAGGATTGGGTTTGCCTGGGACATCATGGGCAGCGGAAAGACCGTGGTGCGCGGTGGTTACGGCCTCTACTACGGCCGCGTGATCAATTCCACAATTTTCAACGCGCTGATCTCAACCGGTGCGCCGGGCTCCCAGGTTTCAGTAAGCTTTACCCCAACCGCTGCTGGTGCTCCGTTGTTCCCGGCAATCCTGACCAACCTGACTGGTGTGGGCAAGAACGTTGCGTTCTTCGACCCGAACTTCCAGAACCCGCTTATCCAGCAGATGGATCTCACCCTGGAACATGACATGGGCTGGGGAACGGTGGTTTCAGTCAGCTATCTGGGAAGCCTGGGCCGTCATCTGCCCAACTTTACCGACACGAACATCTGTATTGCGGCTGCGAACCCTGCTCCCACCTGCGTCGCGCCCCGGTCGATCAACTACACCGTCGTAGGCAGCGGGTTGCTTCCGAACGGCGCTACCTTCACCGAGCCGCTGTACACGCAACGCGCCAACCCGGCATTTGGTTCGATGTCGGAAATCTTCAGCGGCACCAACAGCAGCTACAACGCGATGGTAGTGCAGGTTAGCCACCGCATGAGCCATAACGTGCAGTTCAACGCCAATTACACCTGGTCGCACGCCATCGATTACGGCCAGAACCAGAGCACGTTCTCTGACACCAATGATCTGCTCTTACCCGCGGCCATTCCCAACGCCGTGCTCGCGGAAAAAGGCAATTCGATCTATGACATCCCGAACCGCTTCGTGGTCAACGCAATTGTGACCTCGCCGTGGAAGCGCAGCGGATGGCTGGGATTCGTGACCAACGACTGGCAGGTTGCTCCAATCTTCCAGATTCAGAATGGCGTGCCGGTTAACCTGCTCACCACAGGCTCGCCGGGTGTCGTCCAGACCATCGGAACCACCAACTCCATCCTCGGCGGCCTGGGCTCAAGCATCAACGGCTCCGGCGGCGCGGCTCGTCTTGACCAGGTCGGACGCAACACGTTCCGCCAACCCATGACCTGGGTGCCTGATCTGCGCGTGGCCAAGTACTTCACCTTCCAGGAAAGATACAAACTGGAATTGCTGGCGGATTTCTTTAACATCGCCAACCGGCAGAACGTGACTTCAGAGAACAACACCGGCTATAGCATTTCGAATCCCACAGTCAAGAGCAATGTGGTTTCCCCATGCTCGGCCGGCCTCTCGATTAACACTTCCTGCGTCACGCCAAATCCGTTGTTCGGCACGGTAACCAACAACAACAGCAACTTCACGTATTCACCTCGACAGATTCAATTGGGAGTGCGCGTCCACTTCTAGTTGCTTGCTGTCTTCAAGACTGGCGCGGCAGCTTCGGCTGCCGCGTTTCTTTTCGCGGCTTGCCTGCCTCGGTTCGACGAAGCGTTAATTTCCGGCAAAAAATGCCCGCTGGACGCACGCAGCAATTGCGTCTGCCTGCGCTGGCCGCTACAATCATCGCGAAAAATGTCTCCGTCCGATCCTGACGCGCGGACGGGAAGCAGCCCGGCTCTCTACCGCAGTCCTCGAGGTACCGTGAAAAAAACCGTTGCCGTCATTGTTCTGGCCATTTTTGTTTCTGCTCAACTTATTGCCTGGGGGCCCAAGGGCCACGCCATCGTGGCAGACATCGCCGCATCCCGCCTTACCCCGGTCACCAGGGCGAATCTCCAGCTCCTGCTTGGCAATGACAGCCTGGCCTCGGTTGCCAGCTGGGCGGACACAGTAAGAAAAGAGCGCGACGAGAGTTACGATTGGCACTTTGTCGATATTCCCAGAGAGGCGTCCGGCTTCTCTGAACAACGCGACTGCTTCCGCCCTCAGGATTCTCACAAAGATTCCCAGACCGACCACCACAATTGCGTCGTCGATCGCATTGAGATCTTTGAGAGAGTGCTGGCCGATGAAAATGCTTCCCGCACCCAGCGCCTGGAAGCGCTCAAGTGGCTCGTCCATTTTGTCGGCGATCTGCACCAGCCGCTCCACGCGATCGAAGACGCGCGCGGAGGCAATGACATCAAGCTCCCCGTCTTTGGTTCACCCAAGTGCGGCGACTACGACTGCAACCTGCATTGGACCTGGGACACTCTTTTGCTCGAGCACGCGGGCCTTTCCGAAGAAGAATACGTTCAGCGCCTGAACGGGCTCATCGGCAAAGACAATCTGGAGCAGAAGGCGACGGGCACGCCTGAAGACTTGGCCAATGAATCCCACGTGGAGGCTCGGCGGATCATCGAGCAGAACCCGGCCTCGGTGGATGAGCAGTATTACCAGTCTCACATCAATCTGGTGAACCGGAACCTGGCCCTCGCCGGGCTCCGCCTGGCGGCGCTCCTGAACAACACGGTGGGAAAAACTCCCACGGCAAAATTCAGACAAGACCTTGAGAAACACTCGCAGGGAATGTAATTGAACAACAAACACATGGCCTCTTCGTGTGGCACACTGCGCGTTTGCCTGGTTGCGGCAGCCGCGATCGCAATCCTTTTCTTGCATCCACCGGCGCTTTACGCTCAACACGCCAAGCCTGCGCCGTCTGCTGAGAGCCTGCCGAACGGCATGGAGATCACGCCCCTGGCGGCCCGCGGCGCCACCTTTCAGCCGTTGAACCCCGATCTGCCGGATCTGCCCAGCTTTACCGTGGACCATCCTGTTTCCACCGCGCTGAGCCCTGACGGTAATACGCTCCTCATTTTGACCAGCGGATTCAATCGCAACTTTGATGCCCGGGGTAAGGCAATTCCGGCCCAGAGCAGCGAATATGTTTTTGTTTTCGACCTGCGCGGCAAGGCGCCGGTCAAGCAGCAGGTGCTGCGCATTCCAAATTCGTTTGTCGGCCTGGCCTGGAGCCCGGATAGCAGGCAATTCTTTGTCAGCGGCGGGCAGGACGATTCAGTACACGTTTTTGCAGCCGCGGATGGCATCTGGGCTGAGAGCGGGAGGCCGATTGCTTTGGAGCACAAGAACGGCATTGGGGTGCCTGACAACATGGAAGGCAAGGCCGAACCCGTGCGGCCGGTGGTTGCCGGTCTGGCCGTAAGCCCCGACGGCAAAATGCTGCTGGCGGCCAACTACCAGAACGACTCGGTTTCCCTGGTCGATCTGGATTCGCAAAAGATCGTCGGCGAACTCGATTTACGTCCGGGGAAAATCAGTCCGGCGCAAAAAGGTGTTCCTGGCGGCGAGTATCCCTATGGCGTGGTCTTCTGCGGAAATGACAAAGCTTACGTTTCCAGCCTGCGCGACCGTGAGATTGTCGCGGTCAGCCTGAAGGCAGGTTCGCTCACGGTGTCCGGCCGCATCAAGACGCATGGCCAGCCGGGAAAAATAATCGTGAATCGCGCTGGCACTCTGCTCTTCGCCACCGCCGACAACAGCGACACCGTTGTGATCGTACAGACAGCTGCCAATCGGATCATAGCCGAGATCAAGACAACCGCGCCGGCCGGCGTTTTTTCCGCGCGCGCAGGCTTCAAAGGCAGCATGCCAAATGATCTGGCGCTCTCCCCGGACGAGAAAACGCTCTACGTCACCAACGGAGGCACCAACTCCGTGGCCGTGATCGCGCTGGATAAAGATCTCGATGACAGTCATCTGCTCGGGCTTATTCCCACCGGATGGTATCCCACCGGGATCAGCGTCGGCCGCGATAACGGAACTCTCTATGTGGTAAACGGAAAATCCAATCCCGGCCCCG
>DASTPO010000349.1:0-4483 GCA_035762225.1 Candidatus Angelobacter sp. | reverse complement strand
TTTATGGATCCACTGGGCCATCACTCCTTTGCCGGTGCCGGTCTCGCCCTGGATCAGGATTGGCCGCTCCGTATTCACGATCTTGCGCGTCTCTTTGGCCAGCCGCTGTATCACCGGACTCGACCCCTGAAATGGATCTTTGGCGTAACGTGGGCGCACCATCTTTCCCGCCAGCTGCTTACGTTGGTGTTGCTGGCTTTGCAGGCAATTCTTCACGGCTGCCAGCAGAATTGAAAAATCCACCGGCTTGGTAAGAAATTGGTCAGCGCCTTCTTTGATTGCCTTCACTGCAAGATTGATTGAGCCATGCCCGGTCAGGACAATGCACTTCAGGCCAAGATTCATGGTTTTAAGAGCGGCCATGAAATCCAGCGCTGTGCCGTCGGGCAGATCAAAGTCGATTACTGCTATGTCCGGCGTCTCCGCGGTTTCCAGTGCGGCATACGCGGATTGCAAACTGACGGTTTGAATAACTTCGTAATCTTCCAGACGCAGGAACTCGGACAAGGCCGTAATGATTACCGGATCATCATCCAGAAGGAGTACTCTAGCCCGATTCAAAACGTGCCTCTGCTTTGAGTGAAGTTGTTAATTCCGGAGTTTCTCCGGCCTGGAGCTAAATCTTGGCTCCAGAAATCGAGTGTAAACCGATTCCAGATACTTCGCAGCTCTGCATGTTAACTTTAGAATATTCTTATCCCTCCGTGCCTCCGCTCGACAACATCAGGCTCAACCCATCACCGTCTGTCAGCGCTTCAAAGTTCAGATCAGCCTCCGATGCAGTCCCGTATTTCGCTGCGTGGTATCCTTTTTCCGCTCTTTCTAAATGGTTTTTAAAGAAGCGAAAGCAGGTCTTCTTACCTCAATGAAACCACGGATCACTCTGCTTGCTGTCATGCATCTCTGTCTCGTCGCCGCTTTGGCGCAGACACCCAAAGCCACACCGGTGCCTCCCACTCCGCAGATGCCCGCGGCCGGTGAATCCAGGACCACTGAACCTCCGCACGAACTGACCGCTGCCGACGTTCACGCGTTTCTGGATGGCTTTGTCCCCATGCAACTCGAACGCGAAAACATTGCCGGCGCGGTGGTACTGGTAGTCAAGGACGGCTCCATTCTGTTTGCCAAGGGCTATGGCTTCAGTGACGTTGAGAAACGAACCCCCGTCACCGTTGACGCAACCCTGTTTCGGCCCGGCTCCATCTCCAAACTCTTTACCTGGACCGCGGTGATGCAGTTGGTCGAACAGGGAAAACTGGATCTGGACCGCGATGTCAACGATTACCTCGATTTCAAAATCCCGGCGAAGTTCGGCAAGCCAATCACTCTGCGCAATCTCATGACGCATTCCGCCGGCTTTGAGGAGCAGATCAAAGACCTGATCACGCCGGAAGGCTCTCCCATGGCGACCCTCAGGCAGCACCTCGCCCAGTTTGTTCCCGAGCGCATCTTCCCGCCCGGAACCACTCCGGCCTACTCCAACTACGGCGCATCGCTTGCCGGCTACATTGTGGAGCGCGTTTCCCAGCGGCCGTTCAACGATTACGTTTCTGAAAATATCTTCAAGCCTCTGGGCATGTCCCACTCCACTTTTGCCCAGCCCTTGCCGGCCGACCTGAAGCCGCTGATGTCGAACGGCTACTCGGTCGGCTCCGGCAAAGCCAAGCCGTTTGAGATCATTGAAGAGGCGCCGGCCGGTGCTTTATCCGCCACCGCCGCCGATCTCTCGCGTTTCATGATCGCGCACCTGCAAAACGGGAAACTCGATAGCGCGCAGGTCCTCCGCCCTGAAACCGCCGCTCAGATGCACTCGCGCCAGCTCGGCCTCAACCCTGCGCTTAACGGCATGTGCCTGGGGTTTTATGAAGAAACGCGCAACGGTCATCGTATTATCGGCCATGGCGGAGACACTTTTTACTTCCACAGCGATTTACACCTGGTGCTCGATAGCGGCGTCGGTTTTTTTGTTTCTTACAACAGCGCCGGCAAAGGCGAACTCAGCCCGCGCACCGCATTGTGGAACCATTTTCTTGACCGCTATTTTCCCTATACGCCGCCCTCAGTACAGAAACTCGCAACCGCCGACGCAGACGCCCGCTCCGTTGCCGGGTATTATCTGACCAGCCGCCGCTCTGAGAGCAACTTCATGAAAGTGGCGGCCGTGGATGACGATGTTCGCGTTACCCCGGAAGAAAACGGAAACATCAAGGTTGAGCCCTTCAAGGACTTTAACGGGCAAACCAAGAAATGGCAGGAGATTGCCCCTCTGCTGTACCGTTCCGTCAACGGCCAGGACCTCATCGCCTTTCGCCGCGACGATCACGGGCAAATGCAGCTCCTCCCCAACTTCCCTGCCGTGCTTTTCCAGCGCGTCTCACTGACCGCCAACAGCGACTTCAACCAATGGCTCATTCTGGTCGCCATCATCGTCATGGTATTGACGCTGCTCTTCTGGCCGGTAAGCGCGCTCATACGCCGTCACTATCACCATCGTCTTGAAATTGACGCCGCTTCCCTGCGCCTGCGGCTCTGGGTGCGCCTCGTCTGCGCCGCGGACGTCGCTTTCCTGGCGCTCTTTTACCTGACCATAACCAGTGATAATCCGGGCGCTCTCAGTTCACGCACTGACGTCAAAATCCACCTCATCCAGACTCTTGGCCTGGTGGGAGCAGTTGGCGCCATCGCTGTCCTGCTGGCCTGCCTGCGCTCCTGGAAAGACCATCATGAATGGTTCTGGGCCAAGGTATGGAATGGCCTGTTGCTGGTTGCATGCCTCGCCTTTGTGTGGTTTGCTTATCACTGGAACTTGTTGAACTTCAACCTCAACTATTGAGCGCCACCGACCACTACATCTCTTATGTCCATGAAGCTTGAAGCCGTCCGCCCTATGCTCGCCGTCACCAGCATTGACGATACGATTCTGTTCTACCGCAACGTGCTGGGCTTTGAGTGCATCGGGCGCATGGACGGATGGGCTGCCTTGCGCAAGGACGGCGTGGAAATCATGATTACGCTTCCCAATACGCATGAGCCTTTTGAAAAGCCCATGCTGACCGGATCCATCTATTTCAACGCCAGCAACGTTGACGCCATGTGGAGCCAGGTCAAGGACCGTGCCCAGGTCGTCTATCCCCTGGAAAATTTCTTCTACGGTATGCGCGAATTCGCCATCCGCGACAACAACGGCTACATCCTCCAGTTTGGGCAGGAAATCAAAGACCCATCCCAGATCCCGCCGCCGGGTATCGACTAAAGAATTCCTCACCCCCCCGACGGCCCCGCGCTGCCGCGCATCCAGCCAGAAATCCACCCTGTCGTCCTGCGCTAGTGAATGGTTGTCCCCGCCGGTATCACGGTCATCCGAACCGGCTTCCCCAAACCATACTGTTTGGCGGCTTTCTCCTGCGCCTGCCGCAACCCGTCCGCGAACTCTTTCGGCGTCAGCGCCCCCAGTTCGCCGTGCTTGCGGCATCTGAACCGGAACTTCCTTGCCTCCTCCCCCAGCTCCAGTTCGCCCCGGCACTGGGTGCACAAAAACGCCATCCTCACGGTCTTCCCGTCTTCCTTGAGCTTCATTGCAAACATGATTTCCATATGTCCGCCCTCGCCCCCTAATCTTTTTGCGTGAGGTACTTTACCGTATCTTTGCTGGCGAATCAATAGCGAATCTGGCCATTGTACAGGTTCCTGAGATTCGGCATGGACTACCGTTCCGAGGTCGCCGATGCCTTTCCCTCCAGGCTCAGTTCGGTGAAGCCGAGGTATCGGCTCCCCCCAACCGCCACGCCCCACCAACCCGGTCTCTGCCAACCCGCCGCCCCAACGACACACCGTTCCGAGACCGAACCCTCGCCGATGCCTGTCCCTCCACGCTCAGTTCGGTGAGACCGAGGAATCGGCTCCGCCGCACCCGAGGGACGATGGCATCACCGCTCGCTACCAGTTCGACACGCTGGTCTGGTATGAGGAGCATGACAGCGCGATTGGCGCCCGCATGCGTGAGGTTGAGATCAAAGGATGGCGGCGCGGACCCGATCCCTCACCTGCGCCCAACATCGCATTGGCTGATTTTGCAGTTTTGCCGGCTACAGTTCGGGATGGTGTGACGTCATGGATGAAGCGCGGAGTGCTCCATGTCTAATCGCTAAAGCACCCGCCACCCCAACGATACACCGTTCCGAGGTCGAACCCTCGACGGATGCATTTCCCTCCAGGCTCAGTTCGGTGAGGCCGAGGAATCGGCTCCGCTGACCCGGCCCACCTCCACCAACCGCCACCAGCCAACCCGCCACCCCCAACGACACACCGTTCCGAGGTCGAACCCTCGCCAATGCCTTTCCTTCGAGGCTCAGTTCGGTGAGGCCGAGGAATCGGCTCCGCTGCACCCGAGGCTCGATGCACCACTCGCTACCAGTTCGACACGATGATCTGGCGGCCATTGGTGCCCGCATGCGTGAGGTCGAGATCAAAGGATGGCGGCGCG
>DASTPO010000348.1:0-4973 GCA_035762225.1 Candidatus Angelobacter sp. | reverse complement strand
ATCTGCCTGTTACCTGTAAGTAACGAACTCCGGATCAGTGAAGTGCGGAGTCGCATTATATGAGCTTAGCGTAAACCGCTCGGCGGAGAACACAAACTCGCTGAACGAGCAGTTCCTCACCATCCATGCCGCCTTGAGCGTAGCTTCGGTGGAGAGATCGAGCGCGCGCTGCATGGCCACGCCCACCGGCCCGCCGGAGCTGAAGATGGCAATCTGCTGCCCGCCGTTTTCCTCCGCCGCAAGTTCGGCCAGCCCGCGCTGTACGCGCGCACAGAAATCCGGCCACGGCTCAATGCCATTGAGCGGAATCTGCCCGTCTGCCCACCTGCCAATCACCACCTCAAACAAGCGCTGAAATGTCTTGAACTGCTCGGGACGCGTCGCCGCTTCGCGGAACGACTGATGCATCTTGCGGATGCCGGCATCGGTCTCCAGCAGCCCGGGCAGCGACCTCTCAATGACCATCTCAGCCTGAAATTCATCGAACGAATCCAGGGCCACGGGCTCGGGCCAGGGCAGGCCGGATTTTCGATAGGCCTCGCCGGCGAGGCGGGCGGTTTCTCTCTGCCGCACCCGAGGGCCGCTGTAGACGCGGTCAAAACGAAGTTTCAACCCGGCCCAGTATTCGCCCAGCATGCGGCTTTGCTCTTCGCCCTTCGCGGAGAGCTTGTCATAGTTGCGCTCGAGAAACGAAGCTTGGCCGTGCCGGACCAGAAAAAGGAGGCTCATTCGGATCAGATAGCGAATGCCGAGGATATCACGCGTGCGCCTTTTAGTGCGACCAGCCGCACGCGCAGACCTGCCGCGTCTTGTGTTTTGATGGTACCGGTCGAAAGCTGACGGTTTAGTGCGGCGCGGGCGGTTCAGGCAGATGGAATTCCACGCCGTTGGCGGAATTTGCCTGCTCGGTCGCGGCGGCATCCAGCTCGGCCAGCGAAATCTTGCGCGCCGCGTGCTCATCGAAGATCCACAGCGTCTGTCCGGCTACGGCGTAGTTCTTGGCGGAGAGGCGATGTCCGTCACGGAAAACGAATATCGTTGCCACCGAAGGCTCTTTGGCCGTGAGTGACGCGCCCGGATTTGCGGCAGACGGGTTGTAGCTGCGCGAGACAGAATTCTCGTTCCGCAGATCTTCCACCTCATCGGAGAGGCGTCCGACCTCGTTGGCCAGTTCCACGTTGCTGCTGTTATCGCCGCTCACCACCACGGTTTGCGGCTGAGGCGGGCCGTAATAGTCACCCGGGAACGGAGAATAAAAATATGGGTCTCCGATAAATCCTGTGCCGAAGAAAAACGGCGAGGCGCAGCCAAAGCATCCGGGGAAAAAGAAGCTGTTGCGGAAGAAGAACCGGTTGTGAAAGCGGTGGAAACCGAACGATCTCTGAGGGAAGAATGTGCGTCGCACAGGCGAGAAACCACGCGGAGCAAAACCGCTTCTCGGTGCGAAGGTCCGCGGGCCGGAGGAGAACGGTCGTGGAGCTGAAGAAAATGTTCTTGGCCCGGATGCGCGTGGCGGCGCGAATGATCGCATTCCTCCCGAGCCGCCGGAGCGGAACCCGGAGCTAACGTGAGAGCCTCCGCCAAAACCGCGGCCACCACCGCCGCGCTGTGCATTGAGTGACAGTGGAACAAGGATAGCGAGCGCGATCGCGGTAATGGGGAGTATGCGTTTCATATGATTATTCTAGTCCTCTGGATACCTTGTTCGATGCAGCTATTTCTCCAATGTTTTCAATCATCTGCTGCTATTTGACACGCGCAACTATAATTCCCGCTATGAAAAGAACGTGGCTTGCAATCTTACTTGCGTTTTTGCCGGTAACAATATTCGCGCAAACCCCAAGAGCCAGAACACACGTTTCGCCGGCGGCCGGCGCCAACGTTTATCCCATACAAGAGGGCTTTGTGGACTCTCACGGCGCGCTCATCTATTACAAAATCGTCGGACGGGGAGCGCCGCTGATGCTGGTCCACGGAGGCCCCGGTGCGTCGCACGATTATTTGTTGCCGTATCTTTTGCCGCTGGCCCGCACCAACCGGCTGATCTTTATCGATGAGCGCGGCTCGGGCCGTTCGGAAAAACTGGAAGACGTGAGCCAGTACACAGTCGAAAACATGGTGGAAGATGTGGAGGCGGTCCGCGTTGCGCTCCACCTGGGCAAGATCAGTTTGCTGGGACACTCCTATGGCGGCGTGCTTGCGCAGGCCTATGCCTTCAAGTACCAGAGGAACCTCACGCATCTGATTCTTGGCGGAACGTTTTACAGCACAGCTGAAATGAATAAAGTTCTGGCCGAAGAGAAGAGCAGCATGCCGCCCGAGGCGCTGGCAAAGCTGGACGCGCTGGAGAAGGCCGGCCTCTTTGGCAAGGGCAAGGATTGGGAAAAAGGACGCTATCCCGAGGAGTACGCCAAGCTCGCCTGGGGCGATGGCTACTTCCCCTTTCTCTATCAGCGCCGTCCTGACGCCAACTATGATCCCGCAGCTGGCAATACCACAAACTCATGGGAGCTCTACCGTGAAATGTGGGGATCGGATGGAGAGTTTGTGATCGACGGCAACCTGAAGTCGGTGGAATACCTGGACAAGCTTTCCAGCATCCATGTGCCTACGCTGGTGATTTGCGGTGACCATGACGAATCCAACCCGCGGCTTTCCCGCACCATGCATGAAAAGATTGCCGGATCGCAATTGGTGATCGTGCCGCAGGCCGGGCACCTGGCATTTATTGACCAGCCGAATATCTACATCAAGAGTCTGACCGATTTCCTGAAAGGGAAATGAAGCCTACAACATCGTTTCACCTTGATGCCAGGCTGCCGGCATAGGTCTCAGTTGGCCGCGTTGACGGGCCGCCCTTGATCATGTCCGCCGCCTTCTCGGCAATCATGATCGTCGGCGCATTGGTGTTGCCGCCAGGGACAGTCGGCATAATGGAAGCGTCCACCACGCGCAGCCCCTCCAATCCGTGGACGCGCAACTCTGAATCCACTACTGCGGCGTCATCATGGCCCATCTTGCATGTACCCACCGGATGGTAGAGCGTCTCAGTGAATTTGGTGATGTGAGCGCGAAGCGCCTGATCGTCTTTGGCATCTCCGCCGGGGTGAAGCTCGCGTCCCCGATATGGCGTAAACGCATTGGTGGCGGCGAGGATGCGGGAGAGCTTCACGCCTTCCAGCATCCTGTCCATATCCCGGGGATCGGATAGATAGTTGGCGCGAATGGAGGGTGCATCCAGCGGGTTGCTGCCGCGCAGCCGGATTTCTCCCCGGCTATAAGGACGCAGCAGCGTTGGCCCCAGCGTGAAGGCGTGGCCCGCATAGGTCTGGAATCCATGCTCTACAAAATACCCGGCGCCAAAGTGAAATTGCAGATCAGGAACCGGCGTCCCCGCGGAGCTTCTGACAAATGCTCCTGACTCCGCCACATTGGAAGTCAGCGAACCTTTCTTGAAGCAAAGGTATTGCAGCGTGTTGGAGATGCTTTCCGCACTGGCCAGGCTGACCGGCTTGGTGCACTCAAAGCTGACGCCGGTTGCGGGATGGTCCTGCAGGTTCTTGCCTACGCCGGGCAGATCGCAGACCACCGGAATATCAAGTCCGCGCAAATGCGCTGCGGGTCCAACGCCGGACAGCATCAGGATCTGCGGCGAGCCGATAGCTCCGGCACACAAGATAATTTCGCGCTCCGCCCGCTCCTGCGTGCTGCCGTTGCCTTGCTGAAAGCTGACGATCGCAGCCCGCCTGCCTTCAAAATAAATTCCGTATACGTGCGCCTCCGTGCGGACAGTGAGATTCGGACGCGAACTGACCGGATGAAGATAAGCCGCGGCCGCGCTATGGCGCTTGCCGTTGGATTGTGTCACCTGGTAGAAACCGAAGCCGTCCTGCGATTCGCCGTTGAAATCCAGATTGCGCTTGAATCCAGCTTCCTGTCCGGCTTCAACAAAAGCGTCAGAGAGGGGATTGACCGTTCTCAGATCGCTTACGCGCAACGGCCCGCCGGCACCGTGATATTCAGAGGCTCCATGCTCCTGGTTTTCTGATTTCTTGAAATAGGGCAGCACATCGGCGTAACCCCAGCCGGAATTTCCCAGGTCGCGCCAGTGGTCGTAGTCGGCATGGTTGCCGCGGATATAGATCATGGCGTTGATCGAACTGCTGCCGCCCAGGACCTTGCCGCGCGGCCAATACAGGCTGCGGTTCCCCAGCACTGCTTCCGGTTCGGTGTAATACGCCCAATCGCAAGGCGACTTGAACAGCTTGGAGAAAGCTACCGGGATATGAATTTCCTTGCGCGTGTCGCGTCCGCCCGCCTCCAGCAGCAGGACCTTGATCTTGGGATCTGCGCTCAGCCGGTTGGCCAGCACGCATCCTGCGGAACCGGCGCCAATAATGATGTAGTCATACATTCGGGAAACTCCTGGCTGGAAAGGAATTGTAGCGCGAAAACACGCTCTCAAGAATGATGACAGAGGATTGCTGCGTTGGGCTGTCGTCTCGTCCCGGGAGGCACTTCTTTTTATCGGCGCTTTGGCTTGATTGCGAGAAAGGTCATTTCCTTCGCTTGGCTTCTGGCCTTGCGCTTCCAGGCCGCAAACAGCTCCGCGTATGACTCTGTGATGTAGCGTTCGCGGGCTATCTCGAGCCGCCTGGCAGTGGCATCAATCCATTGGGGCGGCCCTTCGATCTCTCCGAAGTTGCCGATCGGGGTCTCGTCCAGCACCACATGGCCAGTACCGTCGGTCCACTCAGTGCGAAACTTCTCATAACGGAAGCTGGCCCGGAACCCCAGGGCTTCAAGGATCTGGGCCGTTGCCTGGCCCCGCCCCACCTGGGTTTCCACCTCGCGACGGGATTTATGCCGCCCCGCCGTGGCCTTACTTTTGTCCTTGTAAGTGAGGGTCCACTTTGGGCCGTATTCCCGCAGGCGCAGCAAGGCCCCCCTTCTCCGGAGCCTGGAGCCAGGCT